>NZ_JAKUFF010000118.1:0-9405 GCF_022663305.1 Bacillus cereus group sp. BfR-BA-01408
CTAGAAATTAATGGGGCAGTAAGATAGTAAATAAAATTTACATAGGTGATTATGGAGATATATCAGCGATTATTGAAATATATCAGCGCAACTCAAAATATATCGGCGATTATTGAAATATATCGGCGCAACTCAAAATATATCAGCGATTTTTAAATTATATCGACTTATCGACAAAACATGACAAAAGGAGCCCATCCCAAAATACCTTTTGGAACAGGCCCTACAATATTATTTTTCCTTCAAAAAAGTTCGATCCTTCAAGAATAAATTCCAGAAGAAAATAAATCCTGGTAATAAAATTGCAATCCCAATTGCATATAGAATAAGCAATGCATAGAATGTTTCGACCGTTGTAAAGCTTGTAAATACAGTTACATCAGGATAAATAATATACGGTAAATGCGCAACGCCGTAAGCATAACTTGCAAATGCATATTGAGCGACGACTGCTAAAACGGCAATGCGAGGGTATCCTAGTGTGCCATACTTCTTGTTTGTCCACCAAAGAGAAGAGTACCCGATAACGAATAAAACGATAGAAACTGTAAACCACGGGAATTGCTTTATGAGCCCTTGCATAAGCCAGTGTGTTTCCGGATCCATTACAACGAGGGCGATAATCGCCGTAACGAGTGTTGCAGGACCAAGGATGATGGCGTTTCTTCTATAAATTCTATACGAATCTTCTGAACCTTGCTCTCTCGCAAAATCAGCAAGAAAGAGGGAGGAAAGAAATAATTCTGAAGTTAGCCCAAAGAGCATATAACAGTAGATCACCGGGCTAGAAAGAAGTTTTCCATACAGGAGTACTTCTTTTCCCTCAGACATTGTAATATAAGCCCCCTCTGTAACAGGTAAAACGGTAATTAATAAGGCTGGAATTAAGAGCCCAGTAATACCTGAAATAACCCGAAGGAGGTACTGATATTTTGGCACAGAGTAAGCAAATACCATGAATGTACTGCGAATTGCAATGAGTATTAAAATTAACATAACTGGTACGAACATGACTGTCGCAAGGGTGAAAGCGGCTTTCGGAAAGAAACCGAGAAAAGCGACAACGACAAAGACGAGAAATGTATTTGTTACTTCCCAAGTCGGTGATAAGTATCGGTTGGCAAGCTTGGCAGCGAGCGTTGGATGTTTTGCGTATACCATGCCCCAAAAACCTGCTCCAAAATCGATGGACCCTAATATACTGTATACGAAAATAAGAGCCCATAAGATGATGATTGCAATACTTTCCTCATGCACGAGAATCGCCTCCTTCGTGATGTAAATCATTTGTAAGCGGATGTCTCTTAAAGAATGTCCGTAATACGAAAACTGTTAAAATACCGAGTCCAATATATAAAATGATGAATAGAATAAATAAAGGACCGACAAAATCAGCGCGTGTAGAAGCGTCGACTGTACGTTGCATACCGTAAATGGTCCATGGCTGACGACCGCTACAGCTGAAAATCCACCCAAATTCAATGCCGAGCATCATAACTGGTCCACATGCGGCAGCTCCCCAAAGAAGCCACTTCGGTAGCTCTGTTCCTTTTTTTCGGTAAACAAAGTACCAATATAAGAGGGCAATTGCTGCAACTGCAAAGGTAAAGGCAGCAGTGCCGACCATTAAATTGAACAGTGTATGCGTGTAAAATGGTGGCCATGTTTCTTGTGGAAATTCCTTTAGTCCTTTTACGACAGTGCTAGGGTCTAGTCCTACTAGTAGGCTAAGCATGTTCGGAATTTCTAGTGCGTAGTTTAGTTCAAGTGTGTTAGGATCTACAACGCCGCCAATTGATAACGGTGCATGTGATGTCGTTTCAAATAAAGCTTCAGCAGATGCCAGTTTTTCAGGGGAATGCTTATGTAAAGCAATTGCCGATTCGTGTCCCGAAAGCCACATCGTAGCGCCTGTAATAAATGTCACGACGAGTCCTAACAGTAGTCCTTTTTTATGATATGCCACTTCACGTTCACTTACATTCTTCTTTAATAATTTAAATCCGGCGATAGAGGCAATGACGGCAGCTCCAGTTGCGTAGGCTGTAATCACAACGTGGAATGCGCTCGTGCCAAAACTCGGATTAAAGAAAGCTTTCCACGGATCAACGTTAAAAACGGATCCATCTGGCCCCATTGAAAAGCCCGCGGGTGTATTCATCCATGTATTTGCCGATGTAATAAGCACGGCAGATGCCGTGGCACCAATCATGACGAAGAATAGCGAGATTAATCTCATGAATGGAGGTAGTTTGTCAGCTGCATATACATAAATGGACATGAACAAAGCCTCTAAAAAGAAGGCGAAAATCTCAATTTGAAAGGGCACAGAAATAACCTGCCCAACAATTTTGGCAAAACCAGGCCAAAGCAGTGAGATTTGCACACCAACGATTGTTCCCGTTGGAATTGCTACACCAAGAAGGATGGCAAAGGCCTTTGTCCATCTTTTCGCCATAATGGCGTAGTCGGAATCTTTCTTCCAGTGATAGAGTATTTCACTTATAAAAATCATTAATGAAAGTCCGACACCAAGTGTTGCGAAGATAATGTGGAATGCTAGTGAAGAACCGAAAAATGCTCTTGCTAATGTTACCGTATCCATATGTAAACTCCTCTTCTTTTTTGCCATTATTTTCTGATTGAATTGGAAGATTTATTCAAAAAAACTTCCAAAAATATATATGTATTTAAAAAGTGGATATGATAATATTATGTTTGAATATTATAAATAGAAAGAATTTAATGTTTAATAATGTTTTGTTTGTTTTTTAGTAAGGAATATTTTATAATCTTTTATGCGAACATAAGTTCTGTTTTCAGAGTGAAGAAGTTTATGTGAAATGGAGAGGATGTTTTATGTATCCTGAAGTCATTAAAAAGATGGCATTTTCAAAAGAGCATAGAGATTTATTATTGAAGCTATACAATAAAGAAATTACGCGTCGTGAATATGATCGACTTGTAGAATCACTATATAGGCCTTCAAAAGAGGTTTACGAAGGATAGGGGAGACAATCTAATAGATTGTCTTTTTTACATTTACGTATGTTCTGGTAAAATTAAGGATAGCCTTACTAGGGAGGTGAAAAGTTTGCGGAAACGTATATATATAGTGATTGGCGTTATTCTTTTAATCGCTTTAGGTGGAATTGTATTTTGGTCAGCTTTGCAAGGAAACCGTACGGAACATTTTATTTTAAGACATATGGTGAATGAAAATGGGACGCTTGCTACATATCGTTTAGAAGATACAAAAGCAGGTACCGGTGAAGCGAAAGGCCGTGAAGCTTTATCGGAATCAGCAGGGCTATGGCTGCAATATACACTCGATAAAGACGATCAAGCGTTATTCGATGAACAAGTTAAGGTTATTCAAAATAACTTTGTACATAAGAACCAAATTGTTTTATGGAAAATCTCTGAAAAGGGAGAAATGCAGTCAGCTACAAATGCACTTATTGATGATCTTCGTATTATAGAACAGTTATATCGCGCTTATGAAATGTACAAGGAAGAGCGCTATAAAAACTTAGCGGATCAATTGAGTGATGCTGTCATTCGTTATAATAAGAAAGGTAATTATTATGTTGATTATTATGATGCAGATGCAAGGAAACAAAATGATTTTGCAACAACGTCATATATAAATCCGCGCGCATTCTCCTATATGAAAAAGTATGGAAAAGTTTCTGCTCAGCAATATGAGGAAGTCGTTCAATTTTTAGCAGATTATCCAAGGCATGGATGGGCATTCCCGAAAGAGTATAAAGCAGATGGCACATTTACGTATGACAAAGAAGTGAATCTTATTGACCAATCATACGTTGCATATCATCGTAGTTTAGGTGGCCTTTCATCAGATGCTTATTTGGAATTTATAAAGAAGAAATTCCAGGAGGATGGAAAGCTATACGGTCGTTACAATTTAGAAACGGGAAAACAAACTGTGAATTATGAATCGCCAGCGGCTTACGGATTAACGATTTTGTACGTACTACAAACAGGTGATACAAAGTTTGCAAAGGAATTATATGATCATATGGCCACATTCCGAAATGACAACGTATTTAGTAGATATTACGGTGGATATGTAACAGGAGAAAATAAAAATACGCATATTTTTGATAATGTTTTGCCGCTTTTAGCTGAAATAGAATTAGAGAAGAGTGAACAATAAAAGGTGCCACCCTATGGGGATGGCATCTTTTATTGTTTGATATCATTTTAAGTCCTAATATTGGAGAAGTAATCAATCACGAATTCACGGAATTGCTGGGCAGTTTTCGATAAGTAACGTTTTTTTGACCAGCTTAAGCCAATCGTTCGCTCACAATTTGGTTCAATAATACGTAACTTATTTAATGCTAAAGTAGAGTTCTTTAATAAAGTTAAACTTGGGACGAAAGCGATGCCGAGGCCTTGCTTAATCAGGTCGCTAATCACGGTTGGTTCATCTACTTCAAAAGCGATATGTGGAGTGAAGCCAGCTTCTTTACAAAATTCATCTGTTAAGTGCCGAAATCCATAACCAGTGTTCATACTAATAAACGGTTCGTCCTTTACTTCATGCAGATATACACTTTCACGTTCTGATAAACGGTGCCCTGAAGGGACGACTAAGAAAATTTCTTCTGTAATAAGTGGTTCCCAAATAATCTCTTCGCCTTCAATTGGCACAGAAGAAATGCAAAAGTCAATTTCTATATTATCTAGTTGTCGTTTCATAGAAGGAGTAGATGCGAGAAACTGTTGGAATCGAACGTTAGGATGTTGTAGTAAAAAAGAACCGAGTAGTTCTGGTAATATTCTTGGAATAGAAACAGCCAGCGTAATAGAGCTTTGTTGTAAGTTAGCTAAATCTTTAATTTCTCGTTCGCCTTCACTTAATTCATGAAAAATGCGCTCTACTCGTTTTAAAAATACTTTCCCGAAAGAGTTTAATGTAATTTGTCGACCTTGGCGATCAAATAACGGGACGCCTAAGTCTTTTTCTAGTCTAGCGATTGTTTTGCTGAGCGAAGGCTGTGCGATATGCAATTCTTCAGCGGCTTTTGTCATATGCTCTAATCGTGCAACTGTTTGAAAGTATTTTAGTTGAAGAAGTTCCATTTTGACTCTCCTTTCTATAGACCAAAAGGAATGGATTGATAATTAAAGATGTATTATACAGTATGAAAATGGACGTGTATAGTAAATCTGTTAAACCATTCTAATGGTGTGAAATTCGGAGAAGGAGTATGTTTCATGAAAGGAATTCAACTTGTATTTAAAGATTGGAAAGCGATGTGGCACCATAAACATGGGCGTATCGCTTTAATTTTTTTGTTAATCGTTCCTTTAATTTATTCAGGGTTCTTTTTAGCTGGATATTGGGATCCATACGGAAAATTAGATAAATTACCTGTTGCGATTGTAAATTTAGATAAAGGTGCTGCAATGGATGAGAAAATAATTCGTGCAGGAGACGATTTTGTAAAAAATTTAAAAGAGAATAAGGAACTGGCTTTTCATTTCGTATCAGAAAAAAATGCTGAGGAAGGGCTAAAAGAAGATAAGTACTATATGGTTGTTACGATTCCAGAGGATTTCTCTAAAAAGGTAAGTACACTTATGGATGAGAAACCAGAACCAGCACAATTGCAGTACAAAGTAAATCCGGGTAAAAACTTTGTAGCAGCGCAAATTGGAACGACAGCTGTTGAAAATATGAAAACAAAAATTTCAAATAGTATTACGAAATCTTATACAGAAGGTGTCTTTTCAAAGTTTCAAGACTTAGCACAAGGGTTGAGTGATGCAAGTAATGGTGCTGGGAAGTTACATGAAGGAACGACAGATGCAAGAAATGGGGCAAATCAGCTTGCAGATGGTATTCATCGTTTAAGTGACGGGACATCAAAAGTGAAAGAGGGAAGTGAAAAACTTGCTTCTAGCAAATCAGCCTTAACTGATGGAGCGAATGAGCTAAGTCAAGGAGCAACCTCACTTCATAGCGGTATGGAGTTATTGACGCAAGGTGAAAAACACTTACAATCAGGGATTAGTGAATTAAGTGCTGGTACAAATGAATGGGTGAACGGAAGTGAGAAACTGGCTGAAGGACAAGCGAAAGCGGACAATGCAGCAAATAGTGTAAAACAACAATTAGAAGAGTACGTGAAAAGTCATCCAGAGGTGCAGCAAGATCCTGCTTTTCAAAAGATTATCGCTACTTCTAATGGATTAGCTCAAGCAACAAACACTTTAAATAATAGTCAGAAACAATTGACACAAGGTGCACAGAAGCTTGCAGATGGTCAGCATAAGGTTGAAGAAGGTATGAATACATTCGGAGTTAAGTTAAATGAAGCTACTGCTGGAACGAAAAAGATAGCAGATGGTGCTACAAATTTAGCTAGTGGATTTACGAAATGGGGAACTGGATTTACATCATTACAAGAAGGTGTCAATCAACTTGCGAGCGGGGGAACAGAACTGAATCATGGTGCTGATCAGTTAACGAACGGACTTGTTAAACTTGACGATGGTGCGAAAGAACTTTCTACGAAATTGGGAGAGGGCGCAGAGAAGATAGCGGATGTTCGCAATGATGATGCACGCAATACGATGTTCTCAGAGCCGGTTCAATTAGTGAAGTCAACAGTTTCTGACGTGCCTAATTACGGTTCAGGTATTGCACCATATTTCTTATCGCTTGCATTTTATGTTGGCGGAATTATGGCATCAAATATTTTACCGCTTGGCCGTAGACAAAATATGAAGGTAAGCGGAACGGTACATTTTATTAATAAACTAGGATTGGTATATGTAATTGGACTTATTCAAGCATTACTTGTGGATGTGGTTGTGCTAGGAGTTATGAAATTAGAAGTTGCAAGTGTGCCGCTCTTTGTATTATCAAGTATCGTGATTTCCTTTACGTTCATGACGTTTATTCTTATGTTAGTAACGGTGTTTGGTCTTGTTGGAAAGTTCTTAGCGGTAACGCTTCTCGTCTTGCAATTAGCGACGAGCGGTGGGACTTTCCCAGGAGAATTAAATATAGCTGTTCTTAGCAAGATTGGACAATTTCTCCCAATGTCCCATTCTCTTAGAGGATTGCAAGATGTGATTTCTTTAGGAGATTGGTCGCAATTACAAATGCAAATTTTAATATTGTTATGCTATCTCGTTGTTGCTGGTGGAATTGCTTGGATTACGAGCCATATACAACATAGGGAAACGAATGCCGAACAAGTTTCTTAAAATAAAAAGAAGTTATCCGATTTTTTGGGGATGACTTCTTTTTATTTTGCTTGTAGCAAAAAGAGTATTGCATTATTTTTTTATACACCAGTTCCTATATAAGAGAAGGGGTGCATAGTGAGAGTGTGTAATTTGTTTTTCTATATATATGCGCTTTAAGTATTTTGAATATTCTAAAATTGGACTATGCCAATTGTTAGAATATTATGTAAAAGTTTTTTTGAAATAAATATAATGAACGTACAAATTAAATATTGGCATTGTTTTACATGATAGGAAAGGTATTCAAATGTTTTTAAGAAAGGAAGAGGAGGCATACATAGTTTATCCCACTTTAATGGGCAGTAAGACCCCCATTTCAAAATTCAGCGAAAGCAAAGAAGTTAGGTGGGGGGCGGGCTGATGCTCATAAAAGCCCGATTGGTGAGGGCTGATTAAAGTTTCACTTTATATGTTGGTTTGTTTGGACTTTTTACTGGATAATCATTCAGTAAATTTTCTTCTACGTATAATGATGAACCGTTCCTTTGGAAATTACCGATCCTCACTCTTAATGATGTAAATTAATTTTCCTGTTTGACATGGAAAGTACAATGCAAATGCCGTAGTAATAAGTCAAGAAGTCTGGGGAGGAGTGGGATATCGTATATGAACATATGGAGGCGAAAAAAGAAGCTAAGAAGACAAAAAACCTTTTTAGTACTGTTGATGCTTTTATTAGTGTTCGCGGATATACCTATCAGTTTTATTGACAACATGACGATGCATGCGGAGACAGATTCTATAACAGAACAACCGAAAGATATAGAGATAGGTTCTGTAAAAGAGCAGCCAAATCCAGAAGCTGTGAAAGATTTTGATCCAGGTCCACCTTATGAGCAGAATGTAGCAAAGGATATTCCTGTAGAGGTTGGAGAGGAACGGATTGGGACGTCTTCCTGGATAAAAGATATTGCACCAGCAAGTTTAGTAGATAACACGTGCGTTCAGCAAAATAGAGTTGTACTTAAAAATGGTGGATTTGAAAAGCCAAGGATAACGAAAGACTTCTTTATTGATCAAGATAATGTAGAGGGCTGGAGAACGACAGATCGCTATAAAGTAATCGAAATTTGGAGAACGAGAGATAGAATACCATTGCCTTCACCACTTCCAGCAGAAGGAGAGCAATTTGCCGAACTAAATGCAAGGGAACCTGGAATGTTATATCAAGATGTGAAAACGACTCCAGGGCAAACGATTTATTGGAGATTAGCTCATAGGGGAAGAGATGGGAAAGATACGATGCGAGTTCGTATCGTATCAGCAAGTGCGAATATTACTTCCTTACCTACTATTCAAACGATGGAAGATGATAATAAAGCGTGGGGTCGCTATAGCGGGACTTATACAGTTCCAGCAGGTCAAACGTTAACTCGATTTGGTTTTGAGGCTGTAAAAACATACGGAAATGCCCTATCAGTAGGAAATTTCCTAGATGATATTTTCCTAGGAACAGAACCTTGTGTTACGGCAACAAAATCTGTAAGTCCAGAAGGAAAAGTGTATGCGGGAGATGAGTTGACGTATACAGTGAACGTTAAAAACCACGGCGGAGATGTTGCTGGTGAAGCAATGTTCACTGACATGATTCCAGATGGAACAGAATATGTACCGGGCTCCATAAAACTAAAAGCTGATGGAACCGAAAAAGCTATAACAGATGCAGAAGATAATGATGCAGGCTTTTATAAAGACAAAAAAGTCACTGTTAAATTAGGCGATGTACAAAATACAGAAGAGGATCCAAATGGAATTACAGTTCAATTTAAAGTAAGGGCTTTACCAAGTTATATTGGAAAGCAAGTTACAAATAAGGCAAGAATAGATTATGGCAACTTGTTGAAGGGCTCAAAGGAATATACAAATTCCAATGAAGTTGTAAACGAGGTTATTGCAAGAAACCCTGAAATAGAGTCGGTTAAAGAAGTGAAAAATGTACAAGGTAAGAGTAGGTACGAGGTCGGAGATACAATTGAATACACAGTTAAAATGCGTAACAAAATTGAGAATAGCATCGCGAAAAAGATTGTAATAGAAGATTCATTACCAAACGGGGTAGATTATGTACCAGGAACCATTAAGGTAGATGGAAAAGCGGTGACGGACGCTGTAGAT
>NZ_JAKUFF010000119.1:0-9393 GCF_022663305.1 Bacillus cereus group sp. BfR-BA-01408
TTTCATTTACCATTACGTAACATGAAAAAGAGCTATTCCCAAACAACGGGAATAGCTCTTTTTCTTATGCAACCTTCTCTTCTGAAGTAATGCCGCGAATGTCATCAGCAGAGCGAATTGGATATTTACGGAACACGATTGATCCGATGTAACCAACAATCGTGGTAACGATTCCACATAATATAGCAGCAATTGTTACTTTTACAACGTCATTAAATCCGAATAAAACAAGAAGTCCTGGGATTGGTGATGCTGTTCCTGGTGCATTATTAACGAGCTGGAACAGAGATGTAATAATACCAGCAAGTGCACCGCCAACGAAGTTTGTCGCATAAATTGGAATCGGATTTGCTGAAACAACATCGGCTTGTGTTAAAGGTTCGATTGCTACAGCAATTGTGTCTTTCTTTGAACAAATCTTTAGTCGTTTAAAGAAAATAAAGTTCATTGGGGCTGAGGCTGCTACGGCAAGACTACCAATTGCCATTGGTAAACCTGTTAATCCAAGCATTGCAGTAAGTGCCATAGAACTCAGTGGAGAGGTAGAAATAACTGTTATTAATCCACCAAGCATAATACCCATGATAATAGGGCTTTCTGTAGTTGCAACTGAAATCATAGAACCGATTTTACCAAGTGTTGCGTTAACGAGCGGATCCATAAGCATTGCCATTCCGCGTGAGATTGGTGCAGCGATAAATAAAATTGCTAAAAACTCTACACCAGCCGGTAATTTCTTTTCGAGAAATTTCACGACGAAGGCACAAACGTATCCAGCGAAAAATCCTGGTAAAATACCAAATCCACTAGTAGCGATACCGATTAAAACAGCATATACGGGGGAAACACCGATTGCTAATGCGACTAAAATCGCTGCTGCGACACCGCTCATACTACCGGAAGCTTCTCCTACTGATTGTAAAAAGTCATTATGAAACATTTCTCCACCTATATAACGATGAAATGCTTCAATAAGAAAACTTGCGATTGCTGCATTAGCTAAAGCACCCATCGCCTTCATTCCGTAAGGCGCCCGGTAACTGAAAAGTGTAAATAGACAAAGTACAACAAGTAATAGTGCTAAACCTTGCAAGATAGCCATTTGAAAACTGTCTCCTTTGATTTTTGTAATAAAAATTCGTATCATTCAATAATAATATAAAAGTGTATGAAACGGAAAAATTTTTTCTTGGGAACTTGCTGTAAGAAAAAATCCCTTACAATAATGTAAGGAAAGTGTAAGACTTTTAGATAGAGTATAGTATGCCATTTTTCGTATAATACAAGTATAGATATATGACTAGAGAAAAAGAAGTGCAAACAGGAGGTTCATGTATGAAATTGGTAATTAAAGTTTTAGCTGTATTCGCCATTATTCTAGGTGGAACAGCGTATTATTTGAACACAAAAACAGAAGGTGTACATGCTTTTGTAGACAACTTCTTTTCAAATAAAGAAATACAAGATTATTATGCGGTAGTAGATAAAGGTGAGAAAAAAGACGGAGAATACTTGTATACTTTTAAAGGGTATACAGAAGACGGAAAGTTACAGGTTATTAAAAGAATGATGAACCGTGAATTGCATACGGGTGCTTTTATAAAAATTTATGCAAAAGGTATGCAAGGAAAAGGATGGGCTGAAATCCCGAAAGAATCAATTCCGCAAAAAGCATTGGAAAAAATAGAAAAACGATAAAAGGAGCGACTCATTCGCTCCTTTTTTAGTGCGTTAAAATAGTAATAGATGTTTTTTCTTTGTTAGAAATGATTTTTACACGTCCGCCAATTGGAAAAGTGAAAATCGGGGTTGTATGACCGAAACTTGCGTTTGCAATGATAGGGATATGTGCAAGCTCAGGCTTTGAAGCAATCATTTCTTGCATGTCTTCTATCGTACATTCTGCACCTTTTTGCATCTTTCCTATAACGATGCCTTTTACATGTTCAAAATCTTGCTGCTGCATAAGAGAATGTAAATATCGATCAAAAGTTTTAAGAGTAGCTCTCCCAGTTAAACTATCCTCTTCAAGAAATAAAATTTTATCCTTTAAGTTTGGCATATATGGTGTACCTTGCAATAAGTTCAATGTGCTCATATTACCACCAATAATCTCTCCAGTTGCTTCGCCCTCGCGAATTGAAACATATCCTTCATTCTTAATAAACTCTCGATTTTCCTGATCAATGTACCAAGAATCATCACTCCATGTTTCAGATGGTAGGACTTCAATAGGTTCAGTAGAAGTTAAGCATTGTAAAAAGTAATCGTTCGTATACTCGAGACCTTTCTCCATTCCAAATGAAGAGAAATGGGGTCCTGAATATGTAACGAGTCCTGTTTTAGTGTAAATTGCATTATTTAAAGCAGTAATATCTGAATAGCCACAGAAAAATTTCGGATTTTCTCGAATTAAATTATAATCGAGGTGTTTCAATAAACCGTTAGAGTTGTATCCGCCAAGTGTCGTCAAAATGGCTTTTACATTCGGGTCTCTAAATGCTTCGTGAAGGTCTTGAACGCGTGAAGAAATAGAAGAGGAAGCAAATTTGTCTATCTCATCAGCATATGTTGAAAATGTAACGTGAAAGCCCATGTCGGTTAACCTTTTTACAGCAAGCTTCCTGTTTTCAGTTGAGACAATACTTAAACTGCAAGATGGTGAAATAACTCTAATTTCATCACCTTTTTTTAATTTTGTTGGTAGCACTTCATTCACCTCTTCAAACGAAAGAATATTTAGATTTAAAAAATATTTTATCATATGAAATAAAGTGAAAGTGAATTATGTTTTGAAATAGAGTTTTCCTGATTTTTCAGCAGACAGACAGAGGTTTTTTTTGATATGATAGGAAAAGTGATTTATTATATACATTATTTAATATCTATAACAGTTGAAAGGTGTGCAAGACGTGGAGAAACAACTTGCAGGCTTGCCGGTACACGTTCATTTCGTAACAGAAATCCGTGAAGGGGCGAGGAAGGAAACCGTTGCTTTTGAAGCAAATGGTCAATACTATGTAAAAAGTCAAGGTACATACGTAACATTCCAAGAGCCGAACGAACAAGGCGAAGTGAAAACAATTATTAAAATTCAAGATGAACAAGTTCTCATTATGCGTTCAGGTGCTGTTTCTATGCGTCAAACGCATGTGAAAGGTGAATGGACAACTGGTACGTACACGAGTGAACTTGGTACGTTTGCATTGCAAACAAAGACTGATAACGTTCTTTTTAAATGGTCGGATGAAAAGAAAAAAGGACAACTCTTCTTAACGTACGCATTGCTTCTAAGTGAACAAGAAGCTGGCAGATATACAATTACGATTAATTTGAAGGAGGCAAAATAATGAATTCTTTAGAACAAGTAAAAGGATTAATTAAAGAAGAAATTCAAGCTGCTGTATTAAAGGCAGAATTAGCGACAGAAGAACAGATTCCAAATGTGGTATTAGAATCTCCAAAAGATAAGACAAATGGTGACTTCTCTACAAATATGGCAATGCAACTTGCACGTGTTGCGAAAAAAGCACCTCGTATGATCGCAGAAGAATTAGTTGCAAACTTCGATAAAGCAAAAGCTTCTATTGAAAAAATTGAAATCGCAGGTCCTGGTTTCATTAACTTCTACATGGATAATAGCTACTTAACAGACTTAATCCCAACGATCGTTAATGCTGGTGAAGCTTACGGTGAAACGAATACTGGTAAAGGTGAAAAAGTACAAGTTGAGTTCGTATCTGCGAATCCAACAGGTGACCTTCACTTAGGACATGCACGTGGTGCAGCAGTAGGTGACACGTTATGTAACTTATTAGCAAAAGCAGGATATGATGTATCTCGTGAGTACTACATTAATGATGCTGGTAACCAAATCCATAACTTAGCTCTTTCTGTTGAAGCTCGTTACATGCAAGCTTTAGGCTTAGAGAAAGAAATGCCAGAAGACGGATACCATGGTGCGGACATCATTGCAATTGGTAAGCGTTTAGCTGAAGAGTTTGGCGATCGTTATGCGAAAGCTGATGAAAAAGAAAGTTATGAATTCTACCGTGAGTACGGTTTAAAATATGAGTTAGCAAAACTTCAAAAAGACTTAGAAAGTTTCCGTGTTAAATTTGATGTATGGTTCTCAGAAACATCATTATACAAAAACGGAAAAATCGATCAAGCTCTTGCTGTATTAAAAGAGCGCGATGAGATTTTTGAAGAAGATGGTGCAACTTGGTTCCGCTCAATGACTTACGGTGATGATAAAAACCGTGTATTAATTAAAAATGACGGTTCTTACACGTACTTAACACCAGATATCGCGTATCACCGTGATAAATTAGAGCGTGGTTTCGATAAGTTAATCAACATTTGGGGTGCTGACCACCACGGTTACATTCCACGTATGAAAGCTGCTATTCAAGCGCTAGGTTACGATAAAGAAACACTAGAAGTAGAAATCATCCAAATGGTACAACTGTATCAAAATGGTGAGAAAATGAAGATGAGTAAACGTACAGGTAAAGCAGTTACACTTCGTGAGCTTATGGAAGAAGTAGGCGTGGACGCAATGCGTTACTTCTTCGCAATGCGTAGCGGTGATTCTCATTTAGACTTCGATATGGACTTAGCTGTATCAAAATCTAACGAAAACCCAGTATACTACGCACAATATGCTCATGCTCGCGTATGCAGTATCCTTCGTCAAGGTGAAGAATTAGGATTAGCTACAGGCGGAGACGTGAACTACAAACTTGTTACTTCTGAGAAAGAAGTAGAGTTACTGAAAAAACTTGGTGAATTCCCAGCAGTAGTTGCGGATGCAGCACAAAAACGTCTACCACACCGTATTACAAACTATGCATTTGAATTAGCAGCAGCATTACACAGCTTCTACAATGCAGAAAAAGTATTAAACCAAGATAACGTAGAATTAAGTAAAGCTCGCTACGAGTTAATGAAGGCAGTACGCACGACACTTCAAAACGCATTAGCAATCGTAGGAGTATCTGCACCAGAAAAAATGTAATTAAGAAAGGCGGAAGCGGCTCGTTCAGAATAGGAGGGGGATGGAGCTCCTGACAGAGAGGCATACTTTGCCTCGGAGGAAGGCGCGAAGCCACCGAGTATTCTAGTCGATTTTCGCTTTTAGTAAAAGGCAATCACACGATGTTGTGATTGCCTTTTTTTATTGGAGTTTTGTTATATATGATACGAAGAAGTAACAAGAAAATAGAAGGAGAACATACAATGAAGGCTATGAAAAAACAAAAGATAACATTGGTTGTCATATTTGCAAGTGCGATGTTTGTATTACTGAGCGGCTTTGCTTTCGTTCAAACGTTAGATGATATGTGGAAAGCTGGTGATATATATTTAGAAAGTGAGAAGCAAGGAGAGGCAAGTTATGAAGCAAAATTTTCA
This sequence comes from Bacillus cereus group sp. BfR-BA-01408, assembly GCF_022663305.1. Taxonomy (NCBI): domain Bacteria; kingdom Bacillati; phylum Bacillota; class Bacilli; order Caryophanales; family Bacillaceae; genus Bacillus; species Bacillus cereus group sp. BfR-BA-01408. The sequence goes on from NZ_JAKUFF010000119.1 coordinate 5,416, forward strand.
TCATGGGATATTGCTGGTAAAGATATTGAAATTCAGTACGAGAAAGATACAGAAGTGACATTTTCTTATGAGACAGATGCAAAACGCGGTAATTTATGCTTCAGTTTGTATGAAAGACAAGGGGAAGGGATAAAAGAGCTAAAGGAAATTTGTGAATCGAAAAAAGGTACTTTCAAAGCTACATTGAACGCAAATGAAAAATATGTATTAAATATAAGTGGCTTAATGGTGAAAGATGGATTTGTGAAAGTAAAATGGAAAGAGAAATAAAAGGGCCCTGTAAAAGGACCCCTTTTCTATTGGATAGTATACGTAACAGAAAAGCTAATAGGACTATAGTAAACGTAAGGCGCATGAAATTGAACATACATATTTCCATCTGTTTTTGCAGTGAAAATTCTGCCGTACCCATCAGAATAACGTCCGATAAGGCTATGATTTGAGTCATAAACACTGTAACTAGGAGTTTTACTGTTAGGTTGAATTGTTAACTCTTGTCCCTTTTGAAGGAAAACAGGTTCTTGTTCAGAACTACTTCCAGTTTGCAAAGAATAAAATTTTGTAAAGCTTTGTTCTTGAGTGGCAGCAGCGACCTTTGTTTCAGGAATAAACGCGGTAGTACCAGTAATTCCTGCTAAAGTTAACGCACCGGCTAAAATCATTTTTTTCATAGTAAAAAAAGCCTCCTTATTAGTTGTAATCATTTTTGTTACAGTTAATATTGTATATGATAATGAGTAGGAGAAAATATGCTTTTATGCATATATGTATTTTCTCAATAAAATGTCACCACTTTAAATTGGGTTATTTTTAATATAACTAATTGTTTTTTCTTTTGGACTGAAAACACAAGATAGATAAAGACTTAATTATATGTTTTTTTATTTCAATTAATTTATATTGAGAAATAGAAAAGTGAAAAGTGAATTATTTGCATATTTTTAATGAGGATATAGATGTTATTACTTTTAAAAGAAAGGTGGGTTTTTCTGAAAAACATAAATATATAATGTTTTATAAATTAAGGAGAATTCTATGAGGGTGGTCAATCTTAGCCAAAATATGATATGTAAAATAGGATAATCGGTTAACCTAAAGGTGCCTTATAATAATGAAGTAAAAATGGGGGACAACAATTAACTATTGATTTTTGGTAACAATTCTAGAATAATAGACTATGGAAAAAATTTGTTGTTTTTTGGGGGAATTACGAAAAAAAGCATGTCTGTACTATTTATTAATGAAATGCTAATAGGAAATGTTGTAATTGCTTTAAATAATGTTATTACAATCAAGGTAAGTGTACTTACATTTATAACTACCTAACAACTGAGTAGGTAATCCTCAAAACTTCTTATTTATTTAAAGAATTAGGGATTTGGTGCTAATCAACTTGTTTTTTTAGATTAGGTAAAAATAATGAGGGGATACACACCTCTTATTTTTGGTTCAACGCCACTTATATATATTAATATATAAATGTATATAAGTACATATAAATATTTTATTATTCGTAAAGAAATTAAAAATTCCTAGCGGATAGATAATATGTAGGTTTATTTTAATTTTTTGACATAGATCTAGAATCAGATCTATCAGGAGAAACCTTTTTCCTGACACCCAGTTATATACTCCAAAAATGAAAAGACTGATTCCCGTATTTCTGCAAAATTCATATGAAATCAGTTGAAAATCACAATCGTTTTTATTTACCCCCAAACTTGTTCCACTTTATTCAGATTTGGAGAATATTTCTTTTATCTTCATAGACAAACAATACTTCGTCCGTAATATTTTAATCATATAACGCTGATATTAAAATGTTTTTTGCATCAACTTATTTCGGTATTTAACTAAATATCAAATGTTTTAATACATGGACATTATCAGCCGTACTTATGATGACAGAAAGCTTATCTTCTAATGATATTCTGTAAAATATGAGTATTTTAACTCGTTCCACATTTATAAGCTTTTTTGCTGGTATGCTGAATGCGACTATAATCCGTAATTTTCGTTCTTTTTTCAGAACGATAAGTATGGAAGTTGATAGGATGCATATTTGCTGTGAAGTAGTTAGTCTATATTTGCCCGCACTAAAATCTTTTACACGTAGAATAATCATTTTATAATTCCTAAGGCACAAAAAGAAGACTGGTTGTCATGAGTTTCGTCTGGAATGCGTTTTAAATCATTTTTTTCTGATTTTAAATGTATTCCAGTATCTGTCGTCTATATGTATTTATTATTTAAACTTCCTTATTAAGGTTTATCTATGTTCCTATTAAAAAATATAGGCCAAAAGTACATAATTGTAGGCGTGTTGAAAATGTTAGATACACTTATAAAAAATCAAGTTTCAAGTTGTTAAGTAGTAGTGAAGGGGGAAGAGAAATCATAATAACTATCAAAAATACGTAGGTAAAATGGTTGGATAATAGAATTTTCGACATAACATGTTTGTACCAGAAACTATTTATATTTTAAATTATGGGGAGGCTAACATAGAGTATGTATTTGAAGAGAATTACTTCAATTTTTTCGATTATAATGATTTTCATGTTTACTATAGGCCAGAGTCTTTTACCTATCGTAGCAAATGCACAAGAATTAAACACAGCAGGAATTGTGGATAGTTTTAAGATTGATAAAACAGATCTTTTTATCGGACAACAGACTAAAGTTACTGTAAACTTCAGTGAAAAAGATGGTCTTAAGCTGAAGGCTGGAGACACACTGACATTAACACTGCCTCCAGAATTAAAAGGATTAGATACAGAGTTTCTATTAGATGACTATGGTACTTGTAAAGTCACTGCAGGTACTGTGGTATGTACATTTAATGATAAAGTGAGTACACATCAAAATATTAAAGGGTATTTAAACTTTTTCGTGGAAGCTGCCAATGTAGGAACGGATGAAAAGAAAGAGATTGAAACCAATTTCGGTACAAATGTAGATAAGCAATCTGTAACAATTACCGGTCCAACAAGCGGTGGTGGTACAGATCCTGGAAAGGGTCCGTTTTTTTATAAAACTGGTGATATGAGAGGTAAGCCAGGTGAGGTACGTTGGTTCTTAAATATAAACTTAAATAAAGAAGAGTTAAGTCGCGATATTGTTGTGACTGATAATTTACAGGAAGGTCAAACACTTAATAAGGATAGTTTCTATATAAGTATAGATGATCATCTAGGTCGTCGATCTTTAACGCTACAAGAGCTTGAAAAGCAAGGTTACGGAACGATTACCTTTACTGGAGACAGATCATTTAAAGTTGTGCTTAATAAAGATAAAGCACGTCTTGCCTCCTTTACGATTGGTTATACATCTACTATAACGGAAGCTGGGAAGAAGCAAGAGTTTTTTAAGAATGATTATACGATTGATTACCAAGTTCTAAACAAGGAACCAGTTACTGAATCGGGTACCCACCCAGTCGAAAATATGACAGCTGGTGGTGGTGCTGAAGGTAACGTGATTCCAAGAGGAACGCTAAAAATTGTAAAGCATATTGAAGGGGATGAAGAAAAAGTAATCCCAAATGTTTCGTTTAAGCTGTATAAAGAGTCTGATGAACAAGTTGGAGATGTATATAAAACAGATGAAAAAGGGATAATTGAAATCCCTAATTTACAGCCAGGTAAATATTATGTGCAAGAAATTTCAGCTCCAGACTATGTTGATTTCGATCCTAAAGCAAAAGTGAATTTTGAAGTTAAATCAGATGCTGTAAATGGAGTTAAGTTGCTAATTCCGAATAAAGTGAAAACTACATCTATTGCAGGGACGAAGACGTGGAAAGACGATAATGAGAAAGATCGTCCAAGTTCAATCAAAGTAGAATTACTACAAAATGGGAAAGTGGTAGACACGAAAGAAGTAACAGCGGCTGATGGTTGGAAATACAAATTTGACAACCTAACAGTCTATGATGCAAATGGAGTAGCGTACAAGTATGAAGTAAAAGAACAACCG
>NZ_JAKUFF010000120.1:0-9236 GCF_022663305.1 Bacillus cereus group sp. BfR-BA-01408
CTGGGAATAAGCAAGATAATGCTTGCTCGTAAGTGAAGTATAGTAGTTGTTTTAAATAGAACATTGTGTCACCTTCGATTTTTTTGTTAGAAAACTCAAAATAATGATTAAGTATACTACAATTTAAAAAAAATTCCAGTAGTCTATTTTGCATGTATTTGTAAGTTTTGGATAAAAATCGTAATAAGTATTTTAATATTTAACAAAGTAAAAAAATAGTTTGCAATTTAAAAAAAGTGGGGATATAATATCTAAATGAAAATGATAATTATTATCAATAATAATTACAAATAAAAAACAATTATAAAAAACAACTGAATATAAAGGATGAAATGAAACATGTTACATAAGCCTGCTGTATATGCTGGCAATAATCGCTGGCTACATATTAAGTTCATATGTTTCATGAGCTTAACAATTTTATCTTTAATCGGCTCTATATTTTTAGCAGTTGCATTTGGTGCAAAGGATATCCATTTACAAACCGTATGGACAGCGGTTTTTGATTATAATCCGAAATTAACGCAGCACCAAATTATTTATGAATTAAGACTCCCAAGGGTAATTGGTGCAGCAGTTGTAGGAGCGGCTTTTGCAGTGGCTGGAGCTGTTATGCAGGGAGTAACACGAAATCCTTTAGCGGATGCAGGTGTGCTTGGCATAAATGCAGGTGCGATGTTTGTAGTAGCACTTAGTTTTGCCTTTTTCCCGCATATGCCGTATTCCTATTTAATGATTGTCTCCTTTATTGGAGCGGTCTTAAGTACAGTGCTCATTTTTATTATCGGATCAGCAACATCAGGCGGATTAACACCGATGAGGTTAACGATCGCTGGGGCAGTTATGGCTGCGCTTTTACATTCGTTAAGTTCGGGTATCGCGATTTATTATGACTTAAGTCAAGATTTAGCGTTTTGGTACGCTGGTGGTGTTGCAGGTGTTAAGTGGGAACACTTGAAATTTTTAGTTCCTATTATTCTCGTAACAATTCTTTTTGCAACAGTGATAGGGCGGTCTATTTCACTCATATCAATGGGGGATGACGTCGCTACGAATTTAGGAGTAAAAACGAACCGAACGAGAATACTAGGGATGATTATAGTAGTCATTCTTGCAGGTGTATCTGTTTCAGCAGTTGGTTCTATCGGATTTGTAGGACTTGTTATTCCGCATATTGCTAGAAAATTAGTTGGTGTGAATTATCGACTTATTATTCCTATGTCGGCGTTATTAGGAGCTATGTTATTAGTTTTAGCTGACTTAGGGGCAAGAACAGTAAATCCTCCTAAAGAACTTGCAATAGGAATTATGGTGGCTCTTGTTGGAGTTCCGTTCTTCCTCTATATAGCACGTAAAGTTGGGAGGGAGTTGTAAGTGAAGAAGATTTTAAACACGGATAAAAAGAGAGCCGTTACTGTAACTACAATATTTGGTTGTATTGGTCTCGCTGCTATTTTGCTTAGTTTAAATACGGGGACACTTAGCATTGCACCGCTCAAAGTAATTCAAACGCTTTTCGGTCATGGTGATTTTGAGAGCGCAACCGTGCTATACGATTATCGTATGCCAAGAATTATAATCACAATGTTAGCTGGTATTGGCCTTGGAATTTCCGGTGCGATTTTGCAAGGGTTATCAAGGAATGCGTTGGCCGATCCTGGTATTCTTGGACTGCATTCCGGTGCATCTTTCGGGCTAATTATATTCGTTACTTTCTTTCATTCTATTAATGAGAATGCATCGATTTTAATACCGTTATTTACATTTGGCGGAGGAGTATTAGCTGCATTTCTTATTATTTTACTTGCGAGTGATCGGTCAAAAGGTTTACTTCCTATTAGACTTATTCTCGTTGGTATTGCTGTTTCAGCTGGCTTTAGTGCAATTTCGTTATTTTTCTCCCTTAAGTTAAATGATGAGACATATACATTCGCTTCTAGATGGCTAATTGGTAACGTGTGGGGAAGGGATTGGATTCATGTCTTTGCATTATTACCTTGGATATTCATACTAACCCCTTATGCGTGGCTAAAATCTAAAACGTTAAATGCATTGTCACTAGGTGATAGTGTAGCAGCAGGACTTGGTGTTTCTGTTCAAAAAGAACGGTTATTACTTTTAGCTACAGCGGTTGGATTATCTTGTGCAAGTGTATCGATGGCAGGAGGAATTGGTTTTATCGGTTTAGTTGCTCCGCATATCGCAAGGAAGTTAGTAGGTACTACATATCAACACTTTCTTCCTTTAACTGGTATTATTGGAATGATTATTTTAGTGCTAGCAGATACGATAGGCCGTTCTATATTTGAGCCAAACGCTATTCCGGCTGGTGTAGTAGTGGCCGCATTAGGAGCACCGTATTTTCTTTATTTACTTACAAAAACAAAATAAATACTTCGAAGAGGAGAACATATGAAAAAGAAACTTACTATTTTATTTAGCATCATGTGTATTTTAGTATTAGCAGCATGTGGTCAAACGAAAGCTAATGAAGAGACAACGAAAAAAACGGAAAAAAGTAATGATCCAAAAATCGCTTCTATGTCTATTCACTTAACAAATAATTTACTTGCATTAGGAATTACACCAGTAGGTTCTGTAATTGGTGGAGATTTAAAAGATTTCTTACCACATGCAAAAGAACAACTGAAAGATACGAAGAAACTTGGTGTTGTAACTGATCCGAATATGGAAGCATTACTTCAATTAAAACCTACTGACATTTATGTGGATGAAAAATATGCGGGTAAAGATGTAGCGAAATACGAAAAAATTGCAAAAACGCATACTTTCAATTTAGATGAAGGTACGTGGAGAGACCATTTAAAACAAGTTGGTAAACTTGTAAACCGTGAGAAAGAAGCGAATACATATATTCAAGATTACGAAGAGCAATCAAAACGAGTAAAAGGTTTAATCGATAAAGAATTAGGTAATAACGAAAAAGTAATGGCAATTCGCGTTACTGCAAAAGAATTACGTGTATTTAGTACGAAAAGACCGATGGGACCAATTTTATTCCAAGACTTAGGATTACAACCTGCAAATGGTGTAGAGAAAATTGATGGAAACCGCCCTTTCGAAGTCATTTCACAAGAAGTATTACCTGACTTTGATGCAGATGCGATTTTCGTTGTTGTAAATAGAGATGATAAAGCAAAAGCAGCATTTAAACAACTTCAAGAAACACCAATTTGGAAAGATTTAAAAGCTGTTAAAGGCAAGCACGTATACATTATCAATGACCAACCATGGCTTGATTATTCTGCTTTAGGAAACAAAATGGCAATGGATGAAGCGGAAAAAATGTTTACGAAATAATATCGATTCGTCGTTAGGAAGATCCTCTAAATTTAGAGGGTCTTTTTTTATTGTTAGAATAAATGAAAAATTATACAATGAATTTAATTTAACGTAGAGGAGATGTGCCAATGTCAGCGCTTATTGTAAGTATCCCGTCTATGAAACAGTTTATGGAACAAGGGGATAAATAGGTTAAAATAAGTATCCCCGTTATTAAAAGGGGGAGTTTGAAATGACAATGAATCTTTTTCAAAATAAAACGATTAAATTAACAGCTATGAGAGAAGCAGATGCTGAAGTAATGGTTATGTGGCAAGAGGATAGTGAGTATTTAAGAAATGTCGATACAGATGTAGCATTTCCACAATCGTTACAAGAAATAGCAAGTGATGGGTTATTAAAGGGACGGAGATCGAATAGTGTATCTTTCATGTTGAGGACAGTTCAAGATGATCGTTTAATTGGTTTTGTTGCAATTCATGGCATAGAGTGGAATAACAGAACGGGGTTATTAGCAATTGGTATAGGAGATGCAAATGATAGAGGGAAGGGATATGGAAGAGAAGCAATCCATCTTATTTTAAAGTATGCTTTTTATGAATTGAATTTACACCGCGTTGGTCTTGATGTTATTTCTTATAACAAAGATGCTATTGAGTTGTATAAAAAGATGGGTTTTCAGATGGAAGGCTGTATGAGAGAAGCAGTGCAAAGAGATGGGAAATGTTTTGATCGTATCATTATGGGGATACTGCGGGATGAATGGATAGAGCTGCAAGATTAAAAATGCATTCTTATATGTGTAAAATGCAGGAGATATAACGATAATTGGCGAATTTTTACAATGTACTGATTGAACTTATCCCGCGTTAACTGTCCGTAAACGTCCGATTGGTTCAACTAATAATAAGTGGGGGATGCCCCCCACTTATTAAAGTTTCACTTTATAAGGAGTCATGCAAAATGAATTTAGAAAAAGCAAAACCAGTAAATGAAGAGGTCGCTGAATTGAAGGAACTAATTAAAGAATTACACGGAAGTGTACATCAACTTCAAAGCGAAGTGCAGCAACTAAGGCACGAAAGACCGGTTGTTGAAGTGAGGAAAGGTGTTCAACTATCACCAACAATCGTTGGACAAATTGGTGGTATGATTTTAGGCGGATTAGCAATTATCGGTATATTTTGGTGAACGAAAAAAGGTATGCAGTTTAGCGCTGCATACCTTTTTCGTTGTCGTTATTTGTCGGTAAGTCGATATTCTCTGTCGAATCGTCGATATAATTTCATGCAATACAACTTTTACATTAAATAACGTAAATATATATAAGCATGTGATAATAGTAATGCAATGATTGTTAACGGCAAACCAATTTTTAAGAAGTCCATATAAGAGAAAGCATGTCCTTCACGTTTTGCAATACCAGCAACGACTACGTTTGCTGATGCTCCGATTAACGTTCCGTTTCCTCCTAAGCAGGCCCCAAGTGATAGTGCCCACCATAGTACTTCGATTTGCGGAGAATCAACAGATAGTCCGAGTCCTGTAGCTAAGTCTTGAATAAGTGGTATCATCGTTGCGACAAATGGGATATTGTCAATTGTTGCAGAGGCGATACCTGATACCCATAAAATAAGTACAGCGGCGAAACCGATATCGCCATTTGTGACGTCAATTACTTCTTTTGCGAGTGAAGAAATAAGTCCGATATCAATTAAACCACCAACGAGAACGAATAGTCCGGCGAAGAAGAAAATGGTTACCCATTCAACGTGTGCAAATACATCTTCAATATCATGTTCTTTCACACCGATTAACATAAGAAGTGTAGCACCTGTCATCGCGATAACTGCAGCATCTACATGAATAATCGAATGAAGTACAAAGCCTAAAATAGTTAGTCCTAAAATCGAAATGGATTTTAAAAGGAGGCTTTGATCTTTAATATAATCTTTTTCATTTAATGCCATTAATTTTTCGATTTGCTCAGGTGTTGTCTTTAGTTTGTTACGATACATGAAGTAAATAATGCCAAGTGTCACGATAGAAATAATAATTACGATAGGAGCTAAGTTAAGTAAAAAGGCATTGAAGTCTAAATGCTTATTTGCTGATCCGATCATAATATTAGGTGGATCACCGATTAATGTTGCTGTTCCGCCTATATTTGAAAATAATACTTCTGAGATCAAATAAGGAACAGGATTAACTTTTAAAATACGTGTAATGGATAGCGTAACAGGTACGATTAATAATACGGTTGTTACGTTGTCCAAAAATGCTGATCCGACAGCAGTTAATAAGGATAGCAATAATAAAATGCGGATTGGTTTTCCGTCGGCTGCTTTTGCTGCTTTAATGGCCACAAATTCAAATACGCCTGATTGACTCGTAATATGTACGAGAATCATCATCCCAATTAAAAGGGTAATCGTTTCCCATTGAATATGAGAGGTGAAAGCAGTATGTAATTCAACAACTCCAAAAATAATCATAATAGCAGCACCGAATAGTGCGATTACAGCACGATTCAATTTCTCAGAAATAATAAATCCGTACGTGACTAAAAATACGGCAATTGCAAAATAATATTGCCAATTTGCTACTTCATGTGCTGATTGTTCCAATCATGTCACCTTCTTTAAAGTATGTATTTAATTGTCAAAATGTATCTCGCTGTATTCATACGGGATAAAATATATTGTAGCAAATTCAAAAAAGAAAGAAAACTATTTAACAAAGTGAAGGAAAAAATGATGATTTTACATATGATATAAAAAAATAAAGAAACACAGTGCAAATTATTAGGAAAAGTGGGCGTTGTCCTCTAATATAGAGATAGCAATTTACATTATTTTTGCGTAAAATGGTTTAAAGAGGTGAATTCCGATGGAAATAGTAAAAGATAGTTCTCTTATTCAAAATGAAATTGAACGTTTTGTAAATAAAGATGTATATATTCATTTAGAAACAACGAACGGAGCGTATGCGTCACACTTTAATGAAAAGATGATGACGGTTGGTGCATTCATTCGAAATGCAATTATTCGCTTTGAGCGCGGAAAGATTACTGGAACAAACCCATACCGAGTTGGTCTAAAGATGGATCATGGCTGGGTATATGCAGAAGGTATTACGCACTGGGAAGTAGACGATAAAGAGCGTTTATTACTTGCAGGGCACGATAATCAAGGTCGCTTAGCAGTTGCACTTGAGTTAAGCTTAACGCCATTTAAGTAAGAAGGAGGGAAACTTATGGAGAGACATGTACTTGTTGTATTTCCGCATCCAGATGACGAAGCATTTGCGGCGGGAGGAACAATTCGCTTATTAACAGATCAAGGAGTACCTGTAACGTATGCGTGCGGTACGCTAGGACAAATGGGACGTAACATGGGGAAAAACGTGTTTGCTAACCGTGAAACGATTCCAAATATACGTGAAAAAGAATTAAAAGATGCATGTGAAGCGATGGGAATCAAAGATTTAAGAATGCTTGGTTTCCATGATAAAACGTTAGAATTTGAAGATGTTGATTTCGTTGCAGACAAAATTGAAGCAATCATTCAAGAAGTAAATCCATCTCGAATTATTACATTTTATCCAGAGCACGGCGTACATCCAGATCATGATGCATTTGGCCGCGCTGTCGTTCGCGCCGTATCACGTATGTCAAAAGAAGAACGTCCAGTTATTCATGCGGTTGCGATTACGAAAAATCGTGAAGCTGTACTCGGTGAGCCAGATGTTGTAAACAATATTAGTGAAGTATTCGAGCATAAATTAGCTGCACTAGGTGCGCACCGTTCGCAAACAGAAGCGATGCTTGAAGAGACACACGCGAAAATCAAAAACAAAGATGCAGCAACATTAAAATGGTTGCAACTTGAACAATTTTGGACTTATAAATGGGAGTAGGCTAGAAGGGTATCTTCTAGTAGCTCTTACATAGAAAACGCACCGTCATTTGTGACGGTGCGTTTTTAGTGAATAATCTTTATTTCGAACTCCATTCTTTTGCGAATTCATCATAATATGCTTCGCTCCAATGGTAGGGCTGCAATTCTTTTAACGGCTTAAAAATGATATCCTGTTTAGAATTTGTAATGGCGCATAGTACTTCTGGCCCCCAATAAAATAAACGTTCTTGGCATACACCACAAGGTGATAATACTTTTAATTCAGAATGCTCATTTTCCCTTGCGAGACAAATAGAATGTGTAACTTTCTTTTGAAATTTATGCGCTTCTAAAATTGCACCTGTTTCCATACAAAGTTCTGTTGAAGCGTTTATAACGTCAGGTGCTACACTTGTATAAATGGATCCATCTTCTACACGGATTGCTGCAGCTCCGCCCCAACCATGTGGATATCTTTGGTCAATTAAACGTTTCACTGCATCATATAATTGTTGTTCAATGCTCAATTGTATTTCCTCATTTCTATGTAAATTTCAATTCAATGCCTGTGTTATTTTTTAGTAATACCGTTAAAAAGAATAGACATCTAAATCCACACTATGGGTGCAAGAATTACTCTTCATCTGCATACTTTTCTTCTAAAGAAATTAATAGAGGAATGGATACAGTTACTAGAATGATTAAAGTAGTTATAAAAGATTTAGAAAGAGAAAAAGAACCTTCAATTAAAGGTGATAAAAACTTGAATGAAAGTATACTTGTTATTAAGGAAATTACTAAAAAGCTAAAAAGAGATATATTTTTATTCTTTATAGATGTCTCTATAAAGTCTTTAACGCAGGTTATTAAGACAAATATAGTTAATATGATAAGAGAAACAAAATAATGTGTTAAATTCGTCATACTAATAGTAGGGTCGTCTATTATGTAAGCAAGTAACTTAGATACTAATATTCCTCCAAACAATAAAATAATAAAAGCAAGTAATCCTTCCGATATATAAGTGCTGAAATTGTCTTTCTTGTTAAAGAAGTTGTAGTTCAGAGTAGATTGGATTATTTGAATCAGGAATAGGGTAATAATCCATACATAATATACAATTGGTAATTCTCCTGAGAATAGAGAGATTAGGAAGTTTAATATTGTCCTTAAAATTTCAATCATTACGAAAGTCCCCCTGTTTGTAAGCTTACGACATTAAAAATATATTAGTCTATCGTTTAATAATTCAATCTATCAATTCAAACTATTTCTAATTATTCCATAAAAAGGTGTTGGTATCAAGGTATCCTTCTAACAAATATTCCGAGGCTGAGCACTAGAAAAAGAAACACAATATGTAATATAATTGAAAAAGTATATTTAAAAAATCAATGTTAATATTACCCTCCTATAAGTATTAACATACGTAATTGAGGTGTTTTCTTTGTTGTTTTATGATCGAATTTCTATAATGGCCCCTCCTGTTCCGTAGCTTAGGAAAGTCTTTTTATTTCTGAGATTTTCAAAGTTATAGGAGGGTATGAAAAATGAAAAAAGTCTCAGTACCATCACTTTTGTTAATGATTATTCTTGTCGCATTTCCGCAAATTAGTGAAACGATTTACACACCGTCTTTACCTGATATTTCAAAGGCGTTACATGTAAGTAATAATGAGGTGCAGTTAACACTTAGTGTGTATTTTGCTGGATTTGCTTTAGGTGTATTTTTTATTGGATGGCTATCAGATATAATTGGCCGTCGCCCGGCGATGTTATTTGGAATTGTTTTATATGGCGCTGGAAGTTTCTTATGCTTTATTGCAAATTCCATTGAAGTTTTATTGGTAAGTCGTTTTATTCAAGCGTTTGGAGCAAGTGCTGGCTCTGTTGTGACACAAACGATTCTTCGTGAAAGTGTAGAAGGGTAACTAACTGTTACGATTTATTTAACCAATTATAACGAAAGTTAATTAAATATATCAGTAAGCCCTGCTAGTCAAGTGATTGGCTAGTAGTGAGGGTTAACTGCGG
>NZ_JAKUFF010000121.1:0-8906 GCF_022663305.1 Bacillus cereus group sp. BfR-BA-01408
TTAGCGCTTCTCAATCGCCACAATAAATGGCGGGTTATTTTGTTGGTTAATGAAGCCGTAGCGCAGTACGTGTGCTTGTTTTTGGTCTAATTCTTCGGCAAATTTGAGAACAGCGTCGCGTTCTACTTGTCCTTCTGGATGTCCGTGGTAAATAACAAGGACGATGATTCCTTCAGGTGCAATTACTTCTAGTAATTGTTCGATCGCTGAAATTGTTGAGTTCGGTTTTGTAACGATATGCTTGTCTCCGCCTGGAAGATAACCTAAGTTGAAAATTGCGCCTGTTACTTTTCCTTTTGCATCTTCTGGTAGTACGGATAGAAGTGTATCGTGACTATCGTGAACTAAAACAGTGCGTTCGAAAAGTTCTTTTTCTTTTAGACGAGTTGTTGAGCTTTCAATTGCCTCTTTTTGAATATCAAATCCAAATACTTTTCCGTTATCTCCAACGATTTCAGCTAGGAAGCAAGTGTCATATCCGTTTCCTAAAGTTGCATCTACAGCATAATCGCCTTCTTTTACTGCCGTTTGCAAGAGAGTGCGAGCAAACGGTAATACACGTTCTAATTTCATTTTTGTTTCTCCTCATTTGCATATTTTCCTTGCCAGCTTCCGCGGCGTACAAATTCTGCATCGATGGAATTTAATACTTCCCATTTATTTAAGCTCCACATTGGACCAATCATTAAATCAGGTGGACCGTCACCTGTGATACGGTGCACAATTATGTCTTCTGGAATCATTTCAAGCTGGTCAACAACGAGACTTACGTAATCTTTAAGAGAAAGGAATTCTAGTTGTCCTTTTTCATATTGCTTCACCATTGGCGTTCCTTTTAATAAATGAAGTAAATGAATTTTAATTCCTTGTACATCAAGCTTCGCTACTTCACGAGCTGTTTCCATCATCATGTCGTAATCTTCAAGAGGAAGACCGTTAATAATATGAGAACAAACTCGAATGCCGTGCTTACGCAATTTATTTACGCCTTCAACGTAAGAAGGATAATCGTGAGCACGATTAATAAGATTTGCAGTACGTTCATGAACAGTTTGTAATCCGAGTTCAACCCAAAGATATGTGCGTTTATTTAAGTCCGCTAAATATTCAACAACATCGTCTGGTAAACAATCTGGACGAGTTGCGATAGAAAGACCGACAACGTCTTTTTCAGCTAGAAGCGGTTCGAATTTTTCTTTTAATACGTCAAGTGGTGCATGTGTATTTGTGTAAGCCTGAAAATAAGCGATACATTTTCCATCTTTCCACTTTGAGCGCATTTTTTCTTTCATTTCATGATATTGCGTTATAACATCATCGCGGCGATCGCCAGCGAAGTCACCAGATCCAGCAGCACTGCAAAATGTACAACCGCCATAAGCAACTGTACCGTCACGGTTCGGACAATCGAAGCCAGCATCTAATGAAACTTTAAAGATTTTTTCACCAAATTCATTTCGTAAATGGTAATTCCACGTATGATAACGTTTATTGTCGTTTGTATATGGAAAAGGGTTTTGAACCTTCATTACTTTCCCTCCTAAGCCGAGTCAAAATGAAACAAAATCCATTATAACATACTCATAAGGTTCATATGGAAGGGACACACTAAAGGGGAATTGAAGCAAGGAGGGACAATTATGGCAGAGCGTCAATCACTTGAATCGTATATTACACAAGCGGAACAAGCGGTGGAATATGCGAAAGAACAACTAAATCTTGGTATGAGACAAGAGCATTATAATACGATGGAGTATTCGGATGCGCAGTTACAATTAGAACAAGCATATAACGATTTACAAACGATGCAACAACATGCAAATGATGAGCAACGTGAGCAATTAAATAGAGCACGTATGGCAATTCGCCAATTGCAACATCAAATGATTATTACACCGCACTAATAAGGAGTGAATGTAATGGCGAAACGTTCAGATCAAAATAATCCAGAACAAAAAACGCAAAATGGACATAACGCTGAGTTTTCAAATGAACTTGATCCAGTTGTTCAAGTGAAACAGCGCAACAGTAAAAAAGGACAACCTCAAAAATCGAAACAATCAGAGTAAACCAGGTCGCAATATGACCTGGTTTTATTTTGCTATATGACAATAATGTAAGATTTCTGTAAGGTTTGTCGATAGTTGTAAGACTACATTTCCAGTAGAGTAGGGGAGGATTAAATTTTGGACAAGGAGTTGCTATATGGGGAACAATATGACAAACAAACGAATTGATGAGTTAGATTACATTCGTGGCTTCGCATTACTGGGGATTATTTTAGTAAATATTCTTGCACTACTTAACATTAAAATTCCAGATCCTAATACAGTGGATGCTAGCTATCAAAGGTTTTTATACTTGTTTGTAGAAGGTCGTTTTTTCTCAATCTTCTCATTCTTATTTGGAGTGGGATTCTATATCTTTATCTCTAGAGCAATTGCAAAGGGCAAAAACGGATATGTTTTATTTTTACGCCGCTTAGTTGCACTATTCATTTTCGGTTTGATTCATCAAATGTTTCAACCCGGAGAGGCATTAGCGTTATATGCAATTTGCGGATTAATCGTTTTACCGTTTTATAAAGCGAAAAAAGAAGTGAACCTAGTACTAGGGCTTATTTTGACAATTACCTTCAGTATAATGGGAGCGAAAGAATTTTTACCGCTAGGTCTAATTTTATTAGGGCTTGCTGCAGGACAATATCGTGTATTTGAAAATCTTGCGCAAAATATAAAGAAAGTCGCTATTTTTACAGGTATTATGTTTGTTTTAAGTGTCATAGCTGTATGGTATCAATATGGGCACGTTCCTGCTGAACCATTTATAAATGGGATAATGGAAACTGAAGATGGAACAATGGATGCTGCAAGCCAATTTTTAAAAATAGGTATTACTGTTGGACCAATTATTTCAGCTTTCTATGTTGGAGCATTAATTTTATTACTTCAATTAAAACCAGTTCAAACATTGTTAGCGCCACTGAAATATTATGGTCGTATGGCTTTAACGAATTATATTGGACAAACTGCAATGATTTTAATCGCAGGAAGTGTATTTAACTTTGCAGGTAACTTAACGTACATGCAGACGTTATACGTATGCATTGCAATTTATGCAATTCAAATTGTGTTTAGTGTGATTTGGATGAAAATCTTTAAAATGGGTCCATTAGAATGGATTTGGCGTGTTATTACGTACTGGACGGTAACACCTTTAAAGAAATAAAGTGGGATAAAGAGAGAAGTGGGCTGTTCCTTTTGTGGAACAGCTCATTTTTATTGTCAGCTTTTGTCGATAAGTCGATATATTAAAAAAATCGCTGATAAAAGTAGGAGAATCGTCGATATATTTGAAAAATCGCCGATATAATTTCATTTATCGATTCAATATGTCACTAGTATTAATAGCCAAGCTTACAAGTACACCTTTGTTATATTACAAAAGTGTAAGGTAATTGTAATGTTAACAAATAGCAGTTCATCTCCAAAAGGCGCAAAATAGGTAATGGAAAAACAAGCGTAGGAGGATATATATGACGAAACCAGTTGTAGACGTGAAAAACGTTCAAAAAGTGTACGGTAAAAAAGGTGAGAATCAATCACATGCATTAAAAGGTGTATCATTCTCAATTCAAGAGGGTGAGTTTGTTGGGATTATGGGACCATCTGGTTCTGGTAAAACGACATTATTAAATGTAATTTCAACGCTAGATAAAGCAACGGGCGGCGTTGTTGAAATTGCAGGAACGGATATTACACAAATGAAGCAAGGTGAGCTTTCAGATTTCCGTTCACAAAAATTAGGATTCATCTTCCAAGACTTTAACTTATTAGAGAACTTATCTATTTACGAAAACATTGCACTTCCACTTTCTCTTCAAGGTGTCTCGTCGCGAAATATTGGGCCAAAAGTAGAAAAGGTAGCAGATATGTTAGGCATTTCAGCAATTCTTCAAAAGTATCCATCTGAAGTATCTGGTGGACAGAAACAACGTTCAGCAGCGGCGCGTGCATTAGTGCATGAACCTGCAATTATTTTAGGGGACGAGCCAACAGGAGCGCTTGATTCTAAAAATGCAACGAGTTTACTTGATGCGATGACAAACTTAAATAAAGATCAAGGTGTATCGATTATGATGGTTACACATGATCCGTACAGTGCAAGTTACTGTCAGCGTATTTTATTCATTCAAGATGGTGAGCTATATAAAGAAATTCACCGCGGTAGTACACGTGAAGAATTTTATAAAGAGATTTTAGATGTGCTTGCAGACTTAGGCACACAAAAAGCGTAAGAAAGGAGGCTCCAGTATGTTATTTAAACTTTCCATGTCAGGACTGAAAAGTAAGCTGAAAGATTACATCGTCTTACTTGTCGGCCTTGTCATGTCGATTTCAATTTTTTATATGTTTCAAACGTTAGCTCTAAATAAAGCGTTTATTGAATCTAACTCAGTTATTCAATCAATTGGATTTGTATTCCAGGCAGGTTCATTTTTACTTGCTATTATAACGTTCTTCTATATTTTATATGCGAACTCTTTCTTATTATCTCTTCGTCAAAAAGAGTTTGGTATGTATATGATGTTAGGAGCAAAAAAGCATAAAGTTACATTACTTATGTTTATCGAAACGATCGTATTAGGCGCTGCATCTCTTGCGATTGGTATTACAGTAGGTGTAGGACTTGCAGAAGGTATCGGTCAGTTATTAATGAAACAATTAGAATTTGCAGGTGAAGGTTATAAAGCATTTTATCTGCCATCTATGACTGTTACTTGTATCTTCTTCTTTGCACTATTTGTATTGTCAGCAATTATGAATAGTATTAAGTTATCACGTATTTCTGTATTGCAACTTGTACATGCAGATGCACAAACAGAACGTGTTGCAGTAAAAGGGAAAATGACAGGTGTAGTTGCATTCCTTGCGGTTATTTTATTAGGAATTGGCTATGCATCAATGATTTACATGGAAAAACTAAGAGAAATGGGAATCCTTATTGCATTAATTACAACAACAGCTGGTACTTACATGCTATTTGGCTCACTTCTTCCAGTCATTATTAAAAAGTTAAAAAGTAATAAAAAGCGTAGTGAAAAGGGACTTAACGCTTTTACATTTGCACAATTAAACTTCCGTATTAATAGTTTAACAAAGGTACTTGCAACAGTAGCAATGTTAGTTGCTCTTGGAGCCGGTGCAATTTCAGGTGGTATGGCATTTAAAAATAACGTTATAAAAACGGTTGATGGATTTGAAATTTATGATTCGATTATTCATAATCCTACAGCTGAAGAGAAGAAAATTTTAGATGGTATATCATTTAAAAATAAAACTGAGTATCGTTATAAAGTAGACGACAAATATATTTATTATGTAAAAGAAGATTTAGAGAAACATAAACCATTCATTCGAGATGGTGTAGGGAAGGAAAGTTTCGGTAAATATAAAGAAGTTTCAGGAGAAGCTCCAGTAGGTACAGTAGCAGGAGCAGTGCAAGATCAAAATGAAAAAGCAATGCCTGAAGAATGGGAAGAGGTATTTAGAACAATTCAACCATACTATATATACAAAGATCATGCCGTTAAAATTGTAGATCAAAAAATGTACGATACTGTAAACGGTAAAGAAGGAATTGTATTTACTGGAAAAACAGATGATTTCGTAGCATACACAAAAGAATGGAAAAAACTTGACGAGTTGCAGCTAGATAAATATAAAAATGTAAAAGCTGAACAAATGAATAGTAAATATCAAATGTATGACATGTTCTATGGTCTTGCGAGCGGGACAGTATTTATGGGATTCTTCCTTGGAATTGCGTTCTTAGCAATGATGGCAAGCTGCCTAATGTTTAAAATTCTTTCTGGTGCATCAAAAGATATTACACGTTATCAAATGCTTCGTAAAATCGGTGTGCGCCGTGAATTATTAACAAAATCCATTTATAAAGAGTTATTCTTAGTCTTCCTATTCCCAGCGATTGTAGGTATCGCTCACGTATTAGTTGGTATGAATATTTTCGGATTTATTTTAGTTGATCCGTACTTCCGTATTTGGGTACCAATCGTAATTTTCGTAGTTATTTATGCGATTTATTACTTCATTACAGTTCAATTGTATAAAGGAATTGTTCTTCCGAAAGAAGATTAATAATAAAAACCGAGCAAAAACGCTCGGTTTTTATTATTTTCAGAAAAAACACTTCAATGTTACTGAAATGTATAATATAATGTAAATAAGTAACGTAATATAAAAGTAGAAGCAACTGGATAAGGAAAGGAGGAATCCGATCTGTAGAAAGAGGCTGAACTTATATCCCCTATTATTCCTACCCCTACTGTATTTGCACAATTATAAATTTCAAAACCTAAAAGTATATTGTAAAAATAATGGATAATACATGGAAATCTCATAGCGTGATAAGGTAAAATGGACAACATGATGAGAAAATTACCGTTCATAAGATGAGGAGAATACATGTATGGAAGTTGTAGAGGCATTAAAAGATATAAGCCAAATTGAGGCTATGAAAAAGTATTTAAAAGAGCACTCTCAGCGAGATTATCTTTTATTTGTTATTGGAATTAACACAGGATTAAAGATTACTGAGCTACTTAGTATGAAATTTGAAGAGATATTAAATGAAGATGGAACTGTTAAAGAGTTTTATTCTCTTCCTGTGAAAGATGAAAAGTTTAAACAAGATATTTATTTAAATACAAAAGTAAAAGAAGCACTTTTAGAGTACGTACAATCTATTGATGTGAAAAGAGAAAACTACGTATTTCAATCTAATAAAACGAAAAATTCAATTACGCGTCAACAAGCGTATCGTGTAATTCATAATGCTGCTGAAGCGGTTGGGATTGTTGGAAAAATTGGAACGAACTCAATGAGAAAAACATTTGGATTTCACGCGTACAAAAGGGGAATAGCAATTGCGCTATTGCAAAAGCATTTCCATCACGCGACACCTTCAGAGACATTAAAGTATTTGGGAATCTCAAAAGATGAAGAATTTAAAACAGAGATTGATGTAGATTTGTAAAAGCCGTAACTAAAAACTTTAGGAGGCGGAAATTATGAATATTAGAGAGAGTGAATTACCGGGCATTGGATGTAAATTTGAAGTTATAACAAAAGGTAATGAAAAAATGGTTATCGTTATTCATGATGATGGCCGAAGAGAAATGTATCATTTTGATGCGGATCATGATGAGAGTATTTCAAGCATTTCTCTTCGTGATTCTGAAGCGAGACAAATTGCGGCTATATTAGGCGGAATGGTATATAGACCACAAGCGTTAGACACGATTGAGATGGCTTTTGAAGGATTATCAATTGAATGGTTTAAGGTGGAGAATCATGCACCAGTCGTACAAAAAACAATTGGTAGCTTACATGTCAGAAAAACATATAACGTAACGATTATTGCTATTTTAAAAAAGAATATGAAGAAATTCTTTAATCCAGGTCCAGACTCTATTATTGAAGCTGGCGATATGCTCGTGTTATCGGGTGAAAGACATGAAGTGAAAAGAATTATTAATGAATTGCTTTCATCAGGAGGTGATTCATAATCGATGGATACTTTAATCTTTGAAGTTGGAACTGCGTTAGTATTAGTAGCTTTTGCAGCTATCCTCGCTGCGAAGTTAAAGTTCTCGATTATTCCGTTTCTCATTATACTCGGTATGTTAGTGGGGCCTCATGCCCCCGATTTAGGACTTATCGATTTAAGGTTTATTGAAAGCGGAGAAGTTATTTCCTTCCTCGGCCGTGTTGGCGTCATATTCCTCCTATTCTATTTAGGCTTAGAATTCTCAATAAAAAAATTAATTAAATCAGGAAAATCAATTGCTTTCGGTGGGACTGTCCACATATCACTTAATTTCATATTAGGTTTGCTTTATGGCTATGTGATGGGCTTCCCCTTATTAGAGACGTTAATTATTGCTGGAATCATTACAATTTCATCGAGTGCAATTGTTGCAAAAGTAATTGTTGATTTAAGAAGATCTGGTAATAAAGAGACTGAATTAATATTAGGAATCATCATGTTTGATGATATTTTTTTAGCTGTATATTTATCGGTCGTTTCAGGGTTAGTACTCGGTGGTGCCACATCATTTGTAGGTGCTCTTACATCGGTGTTAATCGCAGTAGGGTATATGCTACTATTCTTTGTAATCGCTAGAAAAGCTACGCCGTTTTTAAATAAAATATTAGATATTTCCTCAAATGAAATTTTTATTATCGTAATATTCGCTATTTTATTCTTCGTAGCAGGATTTTCAGAAACGATTCATGTCGCTGAGGCAATTGGAGCGTTATTGTTAGGACTCGTCTTTTCTGAAACAGAGCATAGCGATCGAATTGAGAAGCTTGTCGTCCCATTCCGTGATTTCTTTGGAGCCATATTCTTTTTCAGCTTCGGTTTAAGCATAGATCCGTTTTCGCTTGGAGGAGCAGTCTGGTTGGCATTAGGAGCAGTTTTCATTACTCTAATCGGCAATTTTACTGCTGGAATGATTGCAGGACGTAAAGCCGGGTTATCCCATAAGGCTTCTACGAATATAGGTTTAACACTAGTGTCACGCGGGGAATTTTCTATTATTGTAGCGAATATCGGCATTGCCGGTGGCTTAATGGCAGCGATTAAACCGTTCTCTGCTTTATATGTTTTAATATTGGCATCGTTAGGACCGTTAGTAACGAAAGAGTCTGGGAGAATATACTCGCTACTAGATAAGGTGTTTAAATGGAGTGCGAAAGAACGTGCAAAGCGAGAAAAGGAAGTTGGATAGTATAAAGAGGCTGCATGAACTTCATGTAGCCTCTTTATATAGTGTTGCTGTTGTCGTTTTTTGTCGGTAAGTCGATATATTTTAATAATCG
>NZ_JAKUFF010000122.1:0-8546 GCF_022663305.1 Bacillus cereus group sp. BfR-BA-01408
TCATTTGTTCATTTAAATTAAAAAACACCCAATAATATACATATAAAAACATAATAATCCATCCGATTTTCTGTATTTCATCTATAAAAATCCGGAAAATGAATAATGTACCTTTTTGAAATAATAGCATTATATCACAGAATTTAGTATCATGATTCAAGGTACTATTTCAAGTTGGACGGAGGATACTATGAGCTTATTAACAGTTGAAAAATTAGGACATACATTTGGCGATCGTACATTATTTAAAGATGTATCTATGCGATTACTAGCAGGTGAGCACGTTGGATTAGTTGGTGCAAACGGTGTTGGTAAATCAACATTCATGAATATCATTACTGGTCAGCTTATTCATGACCAAGGTCGTGTAGAATGGACACCGGGCACACATTACGGTTACTTAGATCAACATACGGTTTTAACGCCTGGACGTACAATTCGTGACATACTAGCGGATGCATTTTTACCGCTATTTGAAAAAGAAAAAGCTTTAAATGAAGTTACAGAAAAAATGGGAACTGCTACACCAGAAGAACTAGAAGAACTTCTTGAGCAAATGGCAGAAATACAAGATGCACTTGAAGCAGGTGGTTTCTATTTACTAGATATGAAAATTGAAGAGGCTGCACGTGGTCTTGGAATTGATGCAATTGGTTTAGATCGTGATGTTTCAGCACTAAGTGGTGGACAACGTACAAAAGTATTGCTTGCAAAGCTATTACTTGAACAACCAGAAGTATTATTACTTGATGAACCTACTAACTATTTAGACGTTGAACATATTCATTGGTTAACAAATTATTTAAAAGAATACCCACATGCATTCTTATTAATTTCTCATGATACGGAATTTATGAACAAATGTGTTGATGTTATTTTCCATCTAGAATTCACAAAAATGACACGCTATACAGCGACATATGAAAAATTCCTAGAACTAGCAGAAATCAATAAAAATCAACATATAAACGCTTATGAAAAGCAGCGCGAGTTTATCAAAAAGCAAGAAGATTTCATTGCAAAGAACAAAGCCCGTTATTCAACAACAGGTCGTGCAAAGAGTCGTCAAAAACAACTTGACCGCATGGAACTTATTGATCGCCCGGAAACAGCAATTAAACCTGAATTCTCATTTAAAGAAAGTCGTGCAAGTAGTCGCTTCGTCTTTGAAGGTGAAAATGTAGAAATTGGATATACACATCCACTACTACCAAAGCTATCAATGACAATTGAACGCGGTGAAAAAATTGCTATCGTTGGATGTAATGGTGTTGGTAAATCAACGTTACTAAAAACAATCTTAGGTAAAATTAAACCTTTAAGCGGTAAAACAAGCCTTGGGGACTTCTTAGAGCCTGCATACTTTGAGCAAGAGGTTAAAGCTGACAATATAACACCAATTGATGATGTATGGAATACATTCCCTGGCTTAGACCAGCATCAAATTCGTGCGATGTTAGCAAAATGCGGATTAAAAAATGAACATATTTCTCGCCCGTTAAGTCAATTAAGTGGTGGAGAACAAGCAAAAGTTCGTTTATGTAAACTAATGGGTGAAGAAAGTAACTGGCTACTATTTGATGAGCCGACAAACCATCTTGATGTTACAGCAAAAGCAGAACTTAAGAAGGCTATGAAAGCATATAAAGGAACAATCCTCCTTGTATGTCACGAACCAGACTTCTATGAAGATTGGATTACAAAAGTTTGGAATGTAGAAGAATGGTCTCAAAATAAAAATTAATAGATATAAGATTTTCATCCATATTTTATGCTATACTATACTTTGCGTGACAACATCTTGCTCTGTTGTCACGTTTTTTATAGAATAAGATTTTATTAATGCTGGGGGCTATATTATGCTTTTTAATTCTTTTGAATTTATGCTTTTATTCTTGCCTATAGCAGTAATTGGATATTTCCTATTGCAAAAAGTTAACAAAAATTTCGCGAAACTTTTTTTAGTAGGTATGTCCCTTTACTTTTATGCATATTTTGAGGTGAAATACCTATTGCTAATAGGAGTTTCATTATTTACAAACGCATTTATAGGCCAACAAATTATACAAAAAATCAATCAAAAAACCCGAAAAGTATTTTTAATAGTTGGTTTAGTATTTAACATCTCATTACTGGGATACTTTAAATACTCTGATTTCTTCTTAGATAATATAAATACCCTATTTGGAACTGATGTACCTTTATTAAAGTTATTACTGCCTTTAGGCATTAGTTTTATTACCTTCCAAAAGATAGGTTTTTTAGTAGATTGTTATAAGAGGGAATTAACAAAGTTTAATTTTATTGATTTTTGCTTGTTCGTAACGTTTTTCCCGCAACTTATTGCAGGACCCATTGTCCATCATAGTAAGGTCCTCCCTCAATTTCAAGATGAATCTAAAAGAAGGCCGAATATTGAAAACATTACAAAAGGACTTTACATATTCGGAATTGGTCTTACTAAAAAAGTAGTAATTGCTGATTCACTAGCACAATGGGCTGATTTTGGCTTTAGCAATGTAAATCAACTATCTACGACCGATGCATGGGTTTCATCACTTGCGTATACATTACAACTGTATTTTGATTTTAGTGGATATTGTGATATGGCAATAGGTGCAGCGTTGTTATTCAACATTATACTACCAATTAACTTCTTCTCTCCTTATAAATCTTTAAGTATTCAAGATTTTTGGAGACGTTGGCATATGACATTAGGACGATTTTTCACCCAATATGTATATATTCCATTGGGTGGGAGTCGAAAAGGGCAAATTCGTACTTATTTAAATTTATTTACAATTTTTCTTATAAGTGGAATTTGGCATGGCGCTGGATGGACGTTTGTTATTTGGGGCGTTTTACACGGATTAGCTATTGTAATACATCGATTATTTAAAAACTTAGGTGGAAAAATGCCTAAATTTATTGCTTGGATTTTAACAATGGGATTTGTACATGTAACATGGGTGTTCTTCAGAGCTACTTCTGTAGAAGATGCATTAACTATGTTAAATCGCATGTTCAACGTAAATTACTTACACATCCAAACAGCACTTATTCAATTCCGTCCAGAAACATTAACTGGTGTGTCTATAATGGATAATTTAATTTATTCAATTTGTAATTTATTCCCGTTCCAAGTGACTGGTGATCATTTTAACTTCCAAACTATTTTATACCTAGCAATTGGAATCGCTATTGTATTATTTACAAAAAATTCTATAGAAAAATTAGAATCTTTCCGTCCAAAACCGATTTATGCTCTTGCATTAGCTAGCATGTTTATACTTTC
This sequence comes from Bacillus cereus group sp. BfR-BA-01408, assembly GCF_022663305.1. Classification (NCBI taxonomy): domain Bacteria; kingdom Bacillati; phylum Bacillota; class Bacilli; order Caryophanales; family Bacillaceae; genus Bacillus; species Bacillus cereus group sp. BfR-BA-01408. The sequence continues at coordinate 3,296 of NZ_JAKUFF010000122.1, forward strand.
TTTGATGTATTTAAATCGTGTAAGTTCATTCTTATACTTTAATTTCTAATAACCGTAGGTGAAAAATATGTATAAACGTTTTATATGTTGGTTTATTATATTCCTTTTCATTTTATCTGGAATAGTTTGCTCTATTGTTTATAAGCTTGACCCATTGTATGTATATAAATTTAAGAAGAACGATTATTTTTATGCTACTGAACGCTATCAAATGCCTGGACTTATTAAACATATGGATTATGATACCTTATTTGTAGGAACTTCTATGGGAAGAAACTTCCTTGAACCTGACGCTAATAAATTACTTCATACTACCAGCTTTAATGGCTCTCTTCCAGGTTCAACAGCTAGGGAACAAAATATGACAGCCCAGTTAGCTACGCATTCAAAAACTGTTAAAAATATTATTTGGGAGCTTAATTTATATTCATTCTCTGGAAAACCTGAATGGGTATCAGAAGGTGCTTCACCATTTCCAACTTACATGTATGATACAAATAAGTTGAATGATATCCAATATTTAATTAGCCCGTATTCTCGAAAAATAGCATTGCAGAATATGAAGTTAAAACTAGATCCAACAAAATCTCCACAGGATCCCCACTGGCTATACAAATTTGGAGATGACGAGCCAAATTTCTCAGTAGATATAGCTAAAAGGGTTGTTGACGGAACACCTCATCAATCAATCAGCGATGGTTGGTATCATGAACAAATGCTTAAATCTTTTGATTCTAATATTATTGAATTTGTAAAACAAAACCCGGAAGTACAGTTTACATTTTTCTATGCGCCATATCCAGTAACATATCACGTAGTTATGGATAAAAACGACTCAAAGCATACAAAGGAAAATATGTTATTTAAAAAAGAAGTATACACTAAATTAGCACAACTAAAAAATGTAAAACTCTATGATTTCCAAGATCAAAAAGAAGTTACGTATAATCTTTCTAATTATATGTCTGACCAAACGCATTATTACAGATATATAAATGATTGGATTGTAAAACAATTAGCTACAACTGAACCGATTACTAATAAACGAGATTACGAACAAAGATTAACTAACTTCTCTAATGAAATACGGAATTTCGATACTTCTAAGCTAGTGAATTCAGATGAAAGACCTAAATAATAAAAAGGTAACAATGAAAACTATCATTGTTACCTTTTTATATTATAATAGCCCATAAGCCTCAAACGGAATTCTTTTAAAGTTGGATATGCCTCTAAATTGAACAACATCCCTTGGATAACCGGAATTCTTGGATTTTGCATCCTCATTTCTGCCTCCAAAACATCTAATGTAACAAGCAATTCCTCATCTTCTAATTGATCCGCTAAAGTACGTTTAAACACAATAATTTCTTTTAAAAAATGTTCCTTAACCTGCTCCTTAATAAGCTCTGATTTACAAAGAAATTCTCCAAGCCTTTCTTCATGTAACACAGGTTCTTCTGAAGATTTTACCAATCCATCTACTAAATGATCCACTCTTTTCAAAATAAAAGCCGAGACATAAGATAAGTCTATTTCTGGCGCTTGTAAAATAATTAGTTCTAAATATCCCCGGCATATGCCTTCTACCATAATGACTAAATCTAATAAATATGGCATAACCTTATCACCATAAATAGACAGTAAACTATTCCGATAAAATGCGTGAGACTCTAACTTCATCCGCATCATAAATTCTTCTACTTCTTTATTAAAAGGAATCGCATTTTCCCTTGCATGCATAATAATAAATTCTTTATGCTTTTGTATATCATTAAACTGGCAATGCAATTGTTTTGCAAATTTTTCACGTGGCAATAACGACTCTTTTTCAATATCCATCATTTTGTTTTGAATCTTGTCATAGTAATATCGAAGTGTCGCTAATAAAAGTTCCTCTTTTGATTTAAAGTATAAATAAAAGGCTCCCTTAGATATGCCACAAGCTGTCACAATTTCCTGCACTGATGTCGCATTTACACCCTTAGTCGCAAATAACTTCATAGCCATCTCTATAATTAAGCGCTCTTTTTCTTTCATATCATGTCTCTCCTAAATTTAATCTCGCATCTTATTATGAATGTATTATACCATCCCTTTTCATTGACGGCTGACCAATCAGTCAGTTATATTATGTATTAGACTGACCAGTTGGTCAATATAATACAAAGGGAGCGCAAACATGAACAAAATTATTAATTTTTCGTTAAAAAATAAGTTCGCAGTTTGGCTACTAACCATTATCGTTACCATTGCAGGTATTTATTCTGGGCTGAATATGAAGCTGGAAACAATTCCTGATATTACAACACCTGTTGTAACAGTAACCACGGTTTATCCTGGTGCTACACCAGAAGAAGTAGCTGATAAAGTTTCAAAACCGATGGAAGAGCAACTGCAAAATTTAAGTGGTGTAAACGTTGTTAGTTCATCATCTTTTCAAAATGCATCTTCCATTCAGGTAGAATATGATTTTGATAAAAATATGGAAAAGGCTGAAACAGAAATAAAAGAAGCTCTCGCAAATGTGAAACTGCCAGAAGGCGTAAAGGACCCGAAAGTTTCACGTGTGAACTTCAATGCCTTTCCTGTAATTTCATTAAGCGTAGCAAGTAAAAATGAATCTTTAGCTACCTTAACTGAAAATGTAGAAAAAAATGTTGTTCCAGGATTAAAAGGACTTGATGGGGTCGCATCTGTTCAAATTTCAGGTCAACAAGTAGATGAAGTACAACTTGTCTTCAAAAAAGATAAGATGAAAGAATTAGGTTTAAGTGAAGATACTGTAAAAAATGTAATTAAAGGATCGGACGTATCTTTACCACTTGGTTTATATACATTTAAAGACACAGAAAAGTCAGTTGTTGTAGATGGAAATATTACAACAATGAAAGCATTAAAAGAATTAAAAATCCCTGCTGTTCCTTCATCAGCAAGCGGTCAAGGTAGTCAAAATGCCGGAGCTGGTACACAAGTGCCGCAAATGAATCCAGCCGCTATGAACAACGGGATTTCGACAGTTACATTAGACGAAATTGCTGATATTAAAGAAGTCGGAAAAGCGGAATCTATTTCTCGAACAAATGGAAAAGAAGCAATTGGAATTCAAATTGTAAAAGCGGCTGACGCGAACACAGTTGATGTTGTAAATGCTGTTAAAGATAAAGTAAAAGAACTTGAGAAAAAATATAAAGACTTAGAGATTATTTCAACATTCGACCAAGGTGCACCTATTGAGAAATCAGTAGAAACAATGCTAAGTAAAGCCATTTTTGGTGCTATCTTTGCGATTGTTATTATTATGTTGTTCCTACGAAATATCCGAACAACATTAATCTCTGTCGTTTCCATACCACTTTCTTTATTAATTGCTGTATTAGTTATAAAACAAATGGATATTACGCTTAACATTATGACGCTCGGGGCAATGACAGTCGCTATCGGGCGCGTTGTGGATGACTCCATTGTTGTTATCGAAAATATTTACCGACGTATGTCGTTATCAGGAGAGAAACTACGCGGGAAAGATTTAATTCGTGAAGCTACAAAAGAAATGTTTATTCCGATTATGTCTTCTACCATTGTAACAATTGCTGTATTTTTACCGCTTGGACTAGTAAAAGGTATGATTGGTGAAATGTTCTTACCATTCGCTTTAACTATCGTCTTCGCTTTATTAGCATCGTTGCTAGTAGCAGTTACAATCGTACCGATGCTAGCTCACTCTTTATTTAAGAAAGAGAGCATGAGGGAAAAAGAAGTACATCATGAAGAAAAACCAAGTAAATTAGCAAATATTTACAAACACATACTTGCATGGGCTTTAAATCACAAAATTATTACATCAAGTATCGCTATCCTTCTATTAGTTGGTAGTCTTGCACTTGTGCCAATCATTGGTGTAAGTTTCTTACCATCTGAAGAAGAAAAAATGATCATTGCAACATACAACCCTGAACCAGGTCAAACGTTAGAAGACGTTGAAAAAATTGCAACGAAAGCTGAGAAGCACTTCCAAGATAATAAAAACGTCAAAACAATTCAATTCTCATTAGGTGGCGAAAACCCAATGAGTCCTGGTCAATCAAATCAAGCAATGTTCTTCGTACAATATGATAATGACACGAAAAACTTCGAAAAAGAGAAAGAACAAGTTGTTAAAGATTTACAGAAGATGTCTGGAAAAGGTGAATGGAAAAACCAAGACTTCGGGGCAAGTGGCGGTAGTAACGAAATCAAGTTATACGTTTACGGAGATAGCTCAGAAGACATTAAGCCTGTCGTAAAAGATATTCAAAACATAATGAAGAAAAACAAAGACTTAAAAGATATAGACTCTAGTATTGCAAAAACATACGCAGAATATACTTTAGTCGCAGATCAGGAAAAGCTAAGTAAAATGGGTCTAACGGCTGCACAAATTGGAATGGGACTTTCTAATCAACATGATCGCCCTGTTCTGACAACAATTAAAAAAGACGGTAAAGATATCAATGTATATGTAGAAGCTGAAAAACAAAATTATGAAACAATCGATGACTTAACAAATCGTAAAATTACAACGCCGCTTGGTAATGAAGTGGCTGTAAAAGATGTGATGACTGTAAAAGAAGGAGAAACTTCGAATACAGTGAAACACCGCGATGGCCGTGTTTATGCGGAAGTAAGTGCAAAACTAACATCTGATGACGTTTCAAAAGCATCAGCCGCAGTTCAAAAAGAAGTAGATAAAATGGATCTTCCTTCTGGCGTAGATGTTTCTATGGGAGGCGTTACAAAAGATATTGAAGAATCATTCAAGCAACTTGGCTTAGCGATGTTAGCTGCGATTGCTATTGTATACTTCGTTCTTGTCGTTACATTTGGCGGTGCTCTTGCACCATTCGCAATTTTATTCTCGCTACCATTTACAATCATTGGAGCTCTTGTTGCCTTATTAATCTCTGGTGAAACGTTAAGTGTCTCTGCAATGATCGGTGCCCTTATGTTAATCGGTATCGTTGTAACAAACGCAATCGTGCTTATCGACCGCGTTATTCATAAAGAAAATGAAGGTCTATCAACACGTGAAGCTTTATTAGAGGCTGGTGCAACACGCCTTCGCCCGATTTTAATGACTGCAATTGCAACAATCGGTGCTCTTATCCCGCTCGCATTAGGATTTGAAGGTAGCGGCTTAATTTCTAAAGGACTTGGTGTAACAGTAATTGGTGGATTAACAAGTTCAACATTATTAACACTTCTTATTGTT
>NZ_JAKUFF010000123.1:0-8531 GCF_022663305.1 Bacillus cereus group sp. BfR-BA-01408
GATGGCAGAGAGGTCACACCCGTTCCCATACCGAACACGGAAGTTAAGCTCTCTAGCGCCGATGGTAGTTGGGACCTTGTCCCTGTGAGAGTAGGACGTCGCCAAGCAACTGTAAGACGAGTCAGAATGACTCGTCTTTTTTGTATGCTTTCATGCCTCTGTTAATTGCTTGTTTAACTCCTTCTAAATAGGCAAAGCCATGCCTTTTATCGGGTTCTAAGTAAGTACCTTCTGCCCATTCATTCCACGCATTAATAAATAAAAACTCGCTGTTGTAAAGAGAATAGGTGCGCTGGATTTGCTTACTTAAATATATCGTGAACTTCTCAGGAGTAGAGCCTACGAAAATGCTGCTATTTAAATCTTTGCGGCGTGCTGTGTTATCCCAGTCAACAAAGGCACCGGGAAATGTTTTTTTCTCTGAAGGAGATCGTTTTAATATATACATCCACACTTTATCATAATCCCAAGCGTTTATTTGTTTACCAGATTCATATATTATCTTATTTATGTCGGAAGAACTATCATGAGCAATTGTATAAAAAGGCTCGAATTGAATGCTAGCATCAAATCCATTTATATTAGGAAGTGGAAAGCTGTTTAATGTTTCTGTGAAGTATATACCTTTCAAACCATTTTCTTGTGCGAGTGTATTCCAGTAGTTAAGCATCTGCTCACAATTAGGTATATGCCCAGGACGATAAATAATGAATAGTGGTTTATCATTTATACGGATATACCTCTCATCTTGGAAAGCTTGTAATAAATAATCAAAGTGTTCTTTCCAATCTGATAATTCTCCGTAATTTTGAGGCATTAATATGTGACTATCAAGACCATCCCAAGTTTTTGTCCATGGTTCATTTGCCCAAGATAGGCAAAATGGAAAATCTGGTTCGCCCATCTGAAGTACCTCATTAAATGGTCTCTCCAATAGCCTCTTCCCTTTAAACCAGTAATGGTAATAACAAAAACCATATATGCCGTGTGCTTTAGCAATTTCTGCTTGCCACTTTCTTACGGATGGGGTGGTTAAGTCGTAATAAAAATCTTGATAAGGTTCTCTAGGTTGATAATGTCCTGAAAATAAAGGTCGTGCACTTTTAGTATTTGTCCATTCAGTAAAACCTTTTCCCCACCATCGGTCATTTTCTTTTATTTGATGAAACTGTGGTAAGTAAAAAGCAATTATTTTCAAGATATATCCCCCTTATGTGCTTCGTAGTTCAAGTGGTGGGAAGTTATTTTTGATTTTTCGAATCTAGTTAAAGCATGAGAACCGTTATTTACTTACTCTGTTTATGCCTCATAATGAATTTTTTTGTACAGTTTGCTTGATATGGAAATCTTTAATGTTTTAATATATACGGCTGAGAAATAAAATAATCTTCATTATACAATGAGCGAAAGAGTTAATCTTTTTGGAGAACAAATAGAGCTTGGGGTAATCGGTTTGCATCATCAAAAAAGTCCCGCAGCTTTAAATACTTCTCATAGTGATTTTTAATATAAGTTCTAGGTATAACAGTTTCTCCGTAGAAGCTACTATTTCTAACGTCTCCAGCTCCCGTAGGGCTGTGGACAAAATTGCCGCTTTCATAATCCGAGATGGCACGATTTATATCTGGAAAAGCTTGAGATAAAGTTTTATGCCATCCTGTCTGAATTAATTCAGGGTGTTCCTTAAATTGTTGACAAAAATCGAGAAAATAGCGCGCTTGTGTTGTGGCGATGAAGATGCCACCTGGACGAAGAATTCTTGAAAATTCCTTTATCCAATTTTCTGCAGTTTCTTCGGATAAATGTGAGAATACAGAATAAGCGAATATGATGTCTAATGAATTGTCATTAATAAATTCTGCAGGAGGTTGTGGGGGAGCTATTTTATATCTGCCTCTTCCTAAAGTTTCGTTACAAAGGTTAATCATTACAGGGTCTACATCAATACCAAGCAAATTTTTATGGCGAACATCTTTAAAAAAGAAGCGTATGATTCTTCCCCAGCCACAACCAAAGTCTAAAATTTTCCGTTCTTTATTCAAGGGAACGCCTAAATTATGGGCGTATGTTTTTACAAGTCTATAAAACAAATATGCTTCATAAAGAGCATGTTCATAGGAAGCACCTACAAACTGTTGTTGAATTTCTTCAGGGGGGAACATAGGTACTGGGACACCATTTATCTTTGTTTGTGAGCAACTTTGTACAAATAGATGAAGAAGATCAACATCAGAAAGCGGGCTAACAAGGTTATCAAAATCACTTCCTAACTTAAAGTCATCCATTTGTTAACCTCCAAATTATATAGTGCCTAAAAATTATTTTCTTGTTTTCTACTAATAAAAACGTGTAAAAATTCAGCATCTAAGCCCAGTGATTTATCCTTTTGTAAATAAACTAGGGTATACATATTTGCATGTGTATAAATATATTCAATCATATCTTGGCCCCAATCAAATGTTACTAAAGACCCATTCTCATCAATAGGATTTCCGTGATAAATTGGCTCTTCAATATACTCAATTCCATCCTCATTGATTCTTGCCCTTTGCAAAGTTTTTGGAAGAGTGTGGTACCAAGGGACAGTAAACACATGAGCACCGCCAGGCTTTAATACACGCTCTATTTCTTTAAAGGCTTTGTTTGGTTCCATTACATGTTCAAAGACATCTTGAGTAATGAACAAATCAAAAGATTCATCTTGGAAAGTCATGTTTTCTAAGTTCTCGCATCTAATCCCTTGAAAGTATTGGCCGAGAGGATAGTTTTTAAAGTATTGAGAGTATGTATAGTTTTTGCAGTTTTTTATTAGTAGTTGAGTTGTAATCCCTCCAGGAGAGGATTCGTGAATATGATAGGAATCCCATTTTGGAAAAAATGTATTTAAAACATGAATTAAAGCTCTCTGCCTTGGTATAGAGTGGCATGTAGAACATAAGTAGTGATCTCTAAGCCAATCGTTATGCTCTATAAATGTAGCTTCCTTCTCACAAATAACGCAGTATCCGTTATTATGTTTCAAATTACCTTCCACATGACATCACTCCTGTGTAAAAATGCATATGGCACATGCGTCAATAATCAGTGAATTCAAAGAGGGTAGGTGAAATTTAGGGAATCTATAACAGTAAAATTGATAGAAGGGAATAATTAGCGGTGGAGAACCCCACTCTAATTAAAGTTTCACTTTATGCTATGCGATACATTCGCTTTTATTCATTGAAGAATGTATCGATTTAAAATATCCCTTTCGTGTACGGATACATTTCAAAGTCTTGTGCATATATTTCTGTAACTAACGCCATTGTTTCTTCATCATAAAAACTTTCATATGTCGGAAAGCGAGGGAAGGCGACATCTGTAATGCTGAGCTCTGCATAGCTTCCTGTATACATCATTTTATGAGCACGATGATGATCTGAATTTGTAAGTAGCGCTAAATTAGATTTAACTAAATCGTACGTATGTTCTATTTTGGTGATTTGTGTATTAAAATCTTCTAAAGGAATATAGTGTTGGATGAAATTTTCTTCACCCGGAACGTATTGCTGACTAAAATGTATGTCCATTGTTAGGGAATTGGGACCTAATGCTCGAACGTAATATAAAAATTGTTTAAATGATATTCCTCGGTTACTATATTTGTCATTATATAAATACTGGCGGATACTTTCCCATTGAGGAATTGCATATGGATTGTCAGCAAGTAATAAAAATGAGCTGACGGCCCTTGTATAGGGATTTCGTACAAGTTTACAAACAGCTTTTTCTGCTGTTAGAAGCCCATTTTGTAACTCTGGTATGTAGTTGGTGTTGTTTTTATACACCCAGAATTCATAGTAATGAATAAAGTCATGGTATTTCTTTGCTTCATTAAACAATCCGATTTGAAAAAAGAACCAATTAGCTAAAGTAGTGCATCCGCTTCTATGGCTCCAGAATAGTATAAGTGGAAAGTCTTTATGGAAATGTGGGATTCGATCTTTATGTAGAATTACATGATTTAAAAGCTCTTGATTTACATTCTTCATACATGTAGTGCTCCTTTTTGAAAGTTTTATTTATGGAGAAGGGGAAAGCTTTTACTAATCCAATATATTCATAGGAATGAGTAAATATTATGAGTGTTTTTTCGGGCGGCTTAAATAAGGTAGTGATTCTAAAGGGGAAATAAAAAATAAAGATAATGAAAATTTATAAGGGGCATACAATTATAAGAGACTCAATAATAGAATTGACTAAGTTCATTTATTTGTATTTCTAGGTGTGATAAGCAAAAATCTTATTACTAGAGAGGATATTATGCGGAAGAATAATTATTTAATAGTAGGTGGAAATAGTTTCATTGGTATTAACCTCGCATTAGGTTTATTGAAAAAAGGCCAAAATGTAAAAGTATTTTCCAGACATATAAATAATTTTCCTCAAAATATTATAAGTGAGGTTGAATTTATTAAAGGTGATTTAGCAAATGTTGAAGATATATATAAAGCTTTAGTGAATGTGGATATAATTATTTATTTAGCTGCAACGTCTAATGTAACAACTTCAATTGAAGATGTTTTCGGAGATATAAATAGTAGCCTTTTTTTTCTTAATTTCATGGAAAGTGCTAAAAATTTCCCTATTAAAAAAATCGTATTAGCGTCTTCTGGAGGCACAGTTTATGGTGAACCGGAATATCTGCCTATTGATGAGGAACATCCATTAAAACCACTTTCTCCTTATGGAATAACAAAGGTGTCGCTTGAAAATTATTTGTACTTTTATAAGAAAAAATATGGAATGGACTATGTTGTATGTAGATATTCTAATCCGTATGGAAAATATCAAAACCCGTTAAAGAAAGTTGGAGCAATAAATTGTTTTTTGTATCAGCATCTCAGTAATGAAAAGATTAATATATATGGGAATCCACAAGAGATTATTCGAGATTATATTTATATTGATGATTTAGTGGAAGTTACTATACAACTATCGCAATTAAATCACTTGAAATTTTGTGTGTATAATATAGGTAGCGGAAAGGGTCTCTCTTTAAAACGAATTATAGTAGAATTGGAGAAATTAACGGAAAGAAAAGTGGAATTTATCTGCTATAAACAAAAGCAAGAAAACGTTCAAAAAATCATTTTAAATATAGATAGAGTAAGACGAGAATGTAATTGGGAACCGAAAGTGGATTTCAAAAGTGGAATTAGATTAAATAAGCTATGGATTGAAGAGTTCTTATATAGTAAAAAATAATAAGCCATGCCCTACTTCTGTATAAGTAGAGCGTGGTTTATTATTTTATTTCTTTTTTTATTACCCAAAGATCTTGATGTTCCCACCAAAAACCTTCAGTGTATTTTTTGATAATAGGATTATAAGGTAATAATTTAATTTTGTCACATACGTAAGAGGGGCTAACAATCGTTTGCCCGTATTGATGAACATCTAAATCGAGTTGTTCGCTAGAGGGAAGAAACCAATACCCCTGTTCATTTAAAGCGGGAAAACCGAAGTGCTTTTTACTTTGATATCCATGAGTTGTGAAAATGAATAATCCGTCAGGGGAAACAGCGTTATACAATGTTTGAAGCCAACGAAACCAAGTTGTATCAGGCATATGAGAAAAAAAGGATAGACAAAAAACGATATCATACGTAGACGAGGCTAATTTTACTTGTTCTGGTTCAGGGTGAGATAATAGAGATGAAGTATGTAATGTGTTTTCAATAAAAGTAATAGCCTCTTCGTGTATATCGCAAGTAGTTATACTTAAGTTCGTTTGCTGATTTAATAAATGACGTGTTACGCAGCCATATCCGGATGCGAATTCTAATAATTGAATTGGAGTGTCTACAGGAGGATAAAAGGAAGTAATTAAATCTAAGAGTGTTTCTGCTGATTTTCTTCCATCTTTAAAATAATAATCTATTGCTTCTTTTTTAGATGGAAAGACTGGATTTGTGACAAGGAATTGAAAGATATGATCTTCTGGGTGGATATTTGCACTTACATTGTATTTTTGTGCAATTTGAGAAATCAAATGTTTATTTGCCTCTATAAATTCTTTCAAAGAGTAACACCCCTTAAATAATAGTAATGTCTTACAAGAGATACTGATGATAAAGAAAATATATAATTAAACCTTCAAATATGCTTCAAGGTACTTTCTATATGCATACATTTTCTTTTTTGAAATGTCGTCGATAGTAAAGGTGTCTTTAATGAAATTCTGCATTTGTACAACTTCACTGTAGTGGGAATATGAATCTTCTGTTCTTGTTACGCTATTTGTATGTCGTCTATGATAGTTTAGAGGTTTTGGATTAAAATAAATGTTCCCCTCTTTAAGAAGAGAAACATAGAAAAACCAATCACCAGCTATTTTAAACTTTTCCAATTGTTTTGCTATTGTTTTTATATCTATGTTTTTAAAAACTACACTTGAGACATTAGGTATGGTGTTTTTGATAAGTAACGTATCTTGTATTTCATCTATCCCTTTTCGGACATAAGAACTCTGCCATTTTTCCTTATCAATATCATTTGTGTAATCCAAATAATGATTGGCCAAGATATTTCCTTGTTCATCTATTTGTTTTGATTGTGTGTAGCTTAAGGCAACATTACTATCTATATGAAACCCTTGTATTACTTCTTCTAAAAATGTCTGATCACATAAGTCATCGGCCTCAGCAATCCAAATATAATCACCGGTTGCTGCAGAGACACCTTTTATCCATTGTTTAAATACAGAACCAGAATTTTTATCATTAATAATCTGCTGAACTTTCAGGTGGTGTTTATTTTCATTTGAGAGCAGCTTTTCAAATATAGATACGCTATTGTCAGTAGAGGCATCGTCTAGGAAAATTAGTTCGTAAAGGGGATAGGTTTGATTTAATATTGATTTAACTCGTTCCGGTAAGTATTTTTCGTAATTATAGTTCGGTACAATGACGCTTATTTTTTTATAATTATGCTCAAGCAAGTTTAATAATTGATAAACGTAATCAAGAAAGTTGAAATCTCTTTCAATAAGTTCTTGGCCAAAGGTCCCTTTTTGTAATCGTAAATCTTCATTCCCGATAAGTTCATATATTCTTTCCAGCATCATAGGTAAGTTTAAATGGTCTACTAATGCGCCGGTTTGTTCCGTAACAACATCTTCAAAACCTCCAGCGTTTTTGAACCCTATAACAGGGACTTTTGTATCTAATGCTTCTAAAACTACGTTTGGGAAAGGATCTTCTCTTGAAGTTAATAAATATAAATCAGCACCGGCGTTATATAAACCGATATCTGGAGTTGGGTCCACTAATGTGAAATGTGCTGTATATCTTGGGGAGATTGTATTAAAAAAATGAACATCTGTTTTCCCAACCCAGATAAAATGAATATTCGTATGCACCTTTCTTACTGAGTAAGCAATAAGTGAGAATAAATCTATTCCTTTTCGATGATCAGCGAAACCTACCCCCAAAATGATTTTGCTATCGAGAGGCAGGTTGTGTTTTTTTCGTAATTCGTTTCTCGCTTTTGCAATATTGTTCTTATAAGGGTTGTGGTTAAACAAACCTTGAGGGAGGATGTGGCATTTTTGATGATCTAATTGGGTGATTGTACGGAATTTCTCATACACGTATTGTGAAGGGAAGACAATTTTGTGGGCAGATTGGGCAATGTTTCTTGCTTTTCCCTCAGCAGAGTACTGTTGTATTAAATGCGGCAATTCATGTATTAATGAAATAACTTTAATATTATGTTTAGCTAGTAATGCAACTATATCACCACTTATGACGGTACTACATATGGCGATGGTATAGTCTTTTAATAATAACTTCTTTATTAATAATTCGACTTTTTCTTCCGTTGGGTAGTTTTCCTCTAGGCAATAAACAGGACCATACTTTTGAAAATCTTGGATTAAAATGCCCGTTCCAATAGAAATAATTGCGACGGAGTAATGAAAGTTTTCTTTAAGGGCTTTAATAGTATGTAAAGAAAGCAGCTGTGCTCCGTGGAAATGGGCATCATGGGATACATAAATGATTTTCTTATTAGCATGCATTTCATAACGCCTCCTAATGTAATTAGATTTTAGTAAATGTAGGATGTATTTATAATTCCTAGAGAGAAGTGGTAGGAGATAATTGTGAATGTAACCGAAATAAAAAAGCTACTTTTAATATATATTTGTGTGGCTTGATATTCATTCTTTAGAAAGTAGAAACTGTCGATTATAAAAATGACTACACTAGTTTATTAATCTTTAGGGAAGGAGTATAAAAAACTTTATAATTTATAAAATAAAAAGGATAAAAAGTATTGACGATTAGAGTACAGGAGTGTAATATAGAACAAGTCGCCGATGACATTAACGTCGAAAGCGACAAACGAAATGAAAAACTTAGTTGACATTGAAAGATGAAAATGTTAACATAAGGAAGTCGCAAATGAGCGACCAAGTAGTTCTTTGAAAACTGAACGAAACAAACAACGTGAAACGTCAATTTTTATTTTAGATGCTAGACAAACTA
>NZ_JAKUFF010000124.1:0-8450 GCF_022663305.1 Bacillus cereus group sp. BfR-BA-01408
GTTACACAAATACCCTCTCCTACTCTCATTTTTTAATTCTATTCAGGAATGAATATTCATTCCTGTCCTTATAAAGCTATAGAATCAAATGATTCTTATAGCGTTCCAAGAGCTTTCTTCCAATTCTTTTACTAATTCTTTTGAGTACTCTAATTGCCCTGTTGCAATTACTTTAATTAATTTTTCTAACGGTTGATATACAATAATAATTAAAGCAACTGGAGGTAACGGACGGAGTAAGCCTTTTACAATCCCATCTTCTATAATATTCATAAAGAAGCCTATAAAATCATCAAATATTTTCTTGCTTTGTTCATCAAGAAAATAACTATCACAGTGAGAATTTGTAAACAGAAAAGCATCCACATTATTTCTCGCAAATTCAAATAAACGGTTATACGTATGACTAAACTGTTCACGAATATTTGCTTCAACAGGAAAATCCGTTTTTATCATTTCAGAAAGCTGTAACATACTTTTTGAAAATAATGAGTTAACAAGCGCCTCTTTATTTTCAAAATAGCGATAAATAGTACCCGCACCGACTTTTGCCTTTTCAGCGATCATTGGAATTGTCGTACCATCGTAACCACGCTCCGCAAAAAGTTGCATCGCAGCATCAAAAATATCCTCTTGTTTGTTTTTAGCCATTTTTTCCACCTCTATTTTCAGGAATGAAAATTCATTCCGTTTTTAATTATAAATTAAAGGAAATAAAAGTCAAGTGTGTGACTACGTATAGTTGTAATTTTATTCCCTTATTTGTGAATAAAATTATATCAGCGATTTTCAGGATATATCAACTTACCGACAAAAACCGACGCCCAAAGAGAAAGCTGTCCCAAAATTTGATTTTGGACAGCCCTATTTTTTAAAAGAAATCATAAATAAATGCTTCTCGTACCGGAACTATTTTCTCAAACGTTCGTATTTCCTCTTCACTTCCATTAATTAATTCAAGTTCATTTAGTTCTAATGGGCGTTTGTATCCAAGCAATATTGTAGATAGTGCATTTATATCTAGCTTGATCCCTTTATCCATTGGTTCTTCTATAATTGTTATTTCATAATTTGCAAGTCTCACCGATACATTATTCCACGGTGCAAATGAATCTGTAATATGTAAAATTATTTCTTGTTGTATATTGTTCCAGTTTAACTCATACTGTTTTAAGAACTGCTCTACATCTACAATTCTTCCCATAAAATATGGTTTTATTTCTGTTTTCACACGTGGTTCTTGCAATGTATATAACAACTGTTCGTTTTCACTTACTGTCATTTCAAGTTCTTTAATCATAGAATCATGTTGGCAAATAAAGTTCCATAGACCATTTCGTGCTTCATTATGCAGTGGTACG
Organism: Bacillus cereus group sp. BfR-BA-01408; assembly: GCF_022663305.1. Classification (NCBI taxonomy): domain Bacteria; kingdom Bacillati; phylum Bacillota; class Bacilli; order Caryophanales; family Bacillaceae; genus Bacillus; species Bacillus cereus group sp. BfR-BA-01408. The sequence continues at coordinate 1,362 of NZ_JAKUFF010000124.1, forward strand.
AATTCTTCTACAGTCATTTTAGATTTTTCTATTTTATATAACATGTAACCTGCTGCCGTTTTATTTTCATCGTAGTAAATTGCTAATGTTAAATCATCATAAACTGCTTGTAACCACCATTTTTCATTGCGAACTAGCATACCAGAAAAACGTTCTGCAAATGTTTCATAAAGCTTCTCGACTTCTTCTGAGTGATTTTCTTTATTGAAACGTTTCACAGTACCATTCACTTGTTTTTTCATAACTAAATCACTCTTTGTCATATGACATACAAGAAGATTCGCACAAAGTTCCCAGCCATATTTACGGTAAAATGCAACAGCAAATGGATGTAACATCGATACTGTATATCCGTCTTTTTTCATCGTTTGAAGTGAATGTTGAAGTAATTCTTTCACATATCCGCTTCTTCTATACTCTGGATACGTTGCTACCCCTGCAACGCCACCCATTTTAAATGTTTCTTTTCCTATGTATATATGAAACGGAATAAGGTGTAGTTTTGCCGCTAAGTCATTACCTTCCATAATACCGTATACTTCATGACTTTCCTTCATTCTTGTAAGTTGCTGCTGCAATCGATCCTCTTCAACTTTATATTGAAAAGCGTATTCTGATAAGCGTAATGCTTCTCTAAATTTATCTTCTGTTAATCGTATAACATTCATATATTTCTCCTCCCTCCTTTATTTGAATTGTACCATAATTCTAAACGTTACAGTTCGGTGAATGAAATTATACTAGCTTATTAACAAACATCCAATATGAAAAAGCAGATACATCTCGTATCTGCTTCTCATCACTTTATTTAGCTAACTTTTGAAGTTCTTCGAAGAATGTAGGGTATGATACACCAACTGCTTCTGCATCTTCAATTGTTGTTTTTCCTTTTGCAATACATCCCGCAATCGCAAGCATCATTCCGATGCGGTGATCACCATAGCTATTAACTGTATTACCTTTTAGAGCTGATTTCCCGTAAATAATCATCCCGTCGTCAGTTGCCTCTATGCGAGCACCAAGTTTCGTTAATTCCGCTACGACTGTATCAATACGGTTCGTTTCTTTTACTTTTAATTCGTGTGCATCTTTAATTACTGTAATTCCTTCTGCTTGCGTTGCCGCTAAAGCGATAACAGGAATTTCATCAATTAATCTAGGGATAATATCTCCGCCGATTTCGATTCCTTTTAATGAAGATGTTTCAATTGTAATGTTTGCAGCTGGTTCTGATGCTCCTTCGTTAATTGGCTCTACAGTGAACGTAGCACCCATTTTCTCTAAAACATCAATAATACCTGTACGAGTTGGATTCATTCCTACATTTTGTAATACTAGTTTACTATTTGGAATAATTGCACCTGCTACTAAGAAAAATGCAGCTGATGATACGTCACCTGGTACTTGAACATCTGTCGCTGTTAACTTTTGTCCACCTGCTAGTTTCACTGTCTTTCCTTCGCGAGTTACTTTAACGCCAAATGCTTCGAGCATTCTTTCCGTATGATCGCGTGAAATATGTGGTTCTGTAACAGCTGTTACACCTTCTGCACGAAGTCCTGCAAGTAAAATAGCTGACTTTACTTGTGCGCTTGCTACCGGCGAAGTGTATTCAATTGCTTTTAAATCTCCACCACGTATTGTTAGCGGTGTAAACGTTCCTTCTTCGCGCCCATCAATGTTCGCACCCATTTGTTTTAATGGATTTGTTACACGTTTCATCGGTCTTTTTGCAATAGATGCATCACCTTGTACGCAAGAGAAAAATGGTGTATTTGCCAAAATTCCTGACATTAAACGTATAGTTGTACCCGAATTACCAACATCTAATACAGCTTTCGGTTCTTGTAAACCTTCTAATCCTTTACCAACTACAGTGACTTCATCACCGTTTTGCACGATGTCTACTCCCATTTCTTTAAAACAAGAAATTGTACTTAAACAATCTGCACCGGGCAAGAAACCTTTAATTGTTGTTTTTCCTTCTGCAATCGCACCGAACATGACAGCACGGTGCGAAATCGATTTATCTCCTGGAATTGTAATGTTGCCATTTAATCCGTTATTAACAGGTTGAATTGTTCTTTCCTTCACGTTTTCACCTTCTCATTTAAATTGTTTCATAAGTTTGGTATTTTTCTTCTCCAAGCGCGAGTTTTGCTTGCATACGATCTTCTTCTCGTTGGAAGCTAATACGTAATACTCCAAGTAATCCTTCACGCGCTTCTAATATTTGCAAGTTCGTAATACTAATTTCCTCGCGAGCCAAAATACTCGTAATGTGGGCCAATGCCCCTACTTTATCTAAAACATCGACGTATAAGTCATGATAGGCAGGAATCGCCCCTCTCTTTCTTACCGGTAAAGAGTCACGGTATTCTTTCGCGTCTGCAAAATAGTTTTGAATCTCGCCTGCATCTCCGGTCGAAACTGTATCATATAAATCTTCCATTTCAGAGATCCACTCTTTTAATAATAACATTAAATGCTCACGATTTTGCTTAACAATATCACTCCACATTTTCGGACTACTAGATGCGATACGTGTAATGTCTTTGAAACCTCCAGCAGCTAGCTGATAAATAAGTGGATTATCTCCTGCATGTTTCTCTACTTGCTTTACTAATCCAGCTGCAATAAGATGCGGGAAATGACTTACAATTCCTGTTACATAATCGTGTTCTTCTGTGTTTAAAACAAGGAAATGTGACCCTGTTCCTTTTAACCAATCTTTCAACTCTTCCACATCTTCATTTGGCACGTGATGCATCGGTGTTAAAATGTAAAATGCATTTTCAAATAAATGCGCTTTTGCACTTTCAACTCCCGTTTTATGAGAACCTGCCATCGGATGTCCACCAATGAAAGAAATTTCCTTTGAAAACAAAGCTTCTGCTTCATTCATAATCGTTCCTTTTGTACTACCAACATCGGTTACGATAACATCTTCTCGTAACCGAAATGACGCTAATTTGTGTAATAATTTCTTCGTTTCTTCAACTGGAGAAGCAAAAACAATTAAATGCGCCTCTTCACATGCATGTTGTAAATTTACTGCTATTTCATCTACTACGTGTAATTCTTTTGCACGCTCTACTTGTTCTTGAAATATATCATAACCTGTTATCGTTACATCGTGCTCTTTCTTAATTGCTAATGCGAGAGAGCCTCCGATTAAACCAGTTCCAATTAATACTACCTTCTTACGCATTTGCCTCATCTCGAGACTTTCTTTTTTTATTTTCAAAGTGTTGTTGTAACACTGAAATCACTCCTTCATTTTGCTCCCTTGTTCCGACTGTAATACGGACACCATTTGGGAACGGCCGAATAATAAATCCTGCGTGTGCACAAGCTTCATAAATCTCTCCAGCATTCTCAACTGGTAAGAAGATGAAATTTGTTTGCGATGGATAAAATGGAATATCATTTTCCTTACAAAAGCTCTCGTATTGTTGTAATCCTTCTGTATTTACACGAACTATTTCTTCAATAAACTCGTCATCACCAAAAGCAATCGTCGCTGCTTTTTGCGCTAATGAAGATACGTTAAATGGCAAACGTACGACATTTAATTTCTCAATTAACTCTTCCTGTCCAATCGCATATCCTACGCGGAAAGAAGCTAATCCGTACGCTTTGGAAAATGTTCTAAGCACAAGAATATTTTTATGCTTTTCTAAAAGCGGTAATGTCTCTGGGAAATCTTTTGCTGTTACGTATTCATAGTACGCTTCATCAATGACAATTAACGTATTTTCACTAATCCCTTCAATGAATTGAGTCAATTTTCGGTCATTCACATATGTGCCTGTCGGATTATTTGGATTACAAATCCATACGATTTTCGTATTATTATTTACCGCTGACGAAATTTCGTCTAAATCGTATACACCGTTATTTAGTGGAACTTCTTTCACTTCACAGCCTTCAATAATCGCATGATGACGGTACTGCGGGAATGTTGCACCTGCCGTTACGATGTTATCTCCTGCTTTAAGTGCTGCACGACTTATGATTTGAATGACTTCATCTAAACCACTACCGCAAAGTACTTGTTCCATTTGTACTTGTAATTTATTTGCAATTGTTTGACGGAGCGTTGTCGCACCTCCGTCAGGATATAAAGCATGGTCCAACCACGATTTTTGCAACTCATCTAAAACACGTGGTGAACAGCCGAATGGATTTTCATTCGATGCTAATTTCACAAATGCATGATCTCCGTACACTTCTTTCATTTGTTCAGGTGATTTACCTGGTTTATATGGTTGTAATGATGATAGTTGATCTTTTACTTGCATGTTAAAACCACCTTTTTATTAAAATTCTTTTGCGTATTTATTATGTTGCGTAATGTTTTGTTGAATTAACTCCATACGATCTTTTCCGAATTGTTCGACTAGTGCATGTGCAAGTTCCCATGCTACAACAGATTCAGCTACTACACCTGCTGCTGGTACTGCACAGCTATCCGACCTTTCAATACTCGCTTGAAATGCTTCTTTCGTATCAATATCAACACTTGCTAACGGTTTGTATAATGTAGGTATTGGTTTCATTACACCTCTTACGACAATTGGCATTCCCGTTGTCATACCGCCCTCTAAACCACCGGCATTATTCGTTTTTCTCGTGTATCCTTGTTCTTCATCCCATAAAATTTCATCGTGCACTTTACTTCCTGGCTGTCTTGCTGCTTCAAAACCAACACCAATTTCAGCACCTTTAAATGCATTAATGCTCATAATTGCACCAGCAAGTTTTGCATCTAATTTACGATCGTAATGAACGTAACTACCAACGCCAATCGGCATTCCTTCTGCAATGACTTCTACAATGCCTCCGATTGAATCTCCGCTACTTTTTGCATGATCAATTGCATTCATCATCTCTTGTTCTACTTCTTTATCTAAACATCGAACTGGTGAGTTTTCAGTAATCGTTTGAATTTCTTCAATTGACAAGTTAGAAATATGTTTTGCTTTTACTCCACCGATTTCAAGTACATGCCCTGCAATTTCTACGCCTAATTCTTTTAAAATTTGTTTCGCAACTGCTCCAGCTGCAACCCTTACTGTCGTTTCTCTTGCAGACGAGCGCTCTAGTACGTTTCTTATATCACGGTGACCGTATTTAATTGCTCCATTTAAATCCGCATGTCCTGGACGTGGCTTCGTAATTGTACGTTTCATGTCTTTACTTTCTTTTTCCGAAATTGGCTCTGCACCCATTACTTTCGTCCAATGTTTAAAATCATCATTTTTTACGATTAACGTAATTGGTGAGCCAAGTGTTACCCCATGACGAACACCACTTACAATTTCAACTGTATCCGTTTCAATTTGCATACGTCTTCCGCGTCCGTGCCCTTTTTGCCTTCTTAATAATTCTTTATTTATATGTTCCGCCGCCAGCGTTAAACCTGCTGGTACACCTTCTAAAATAACTGTTAACTGCGGTCCATGTGATTCTCCAGCTGTAATGTATCTCATTTCTCTTGCCCCTTTACTATTTTTTTGTACAAAAAAGTCCCTACTGAGCGCTCAGTAGGGACGATGTTTATCGCGGTACCACCCTAGTTGTAGACTTCTTTCGTCTACCTCTCTTCTTTAACGATCGTAAGACCGTCTTTTCCTCCAAAATTTGGCGAAAAAGATGCTCCAAGGCTGTAATTCATGCTTACCTTTGTACTGATTCACACCGACCATCAGCTCTCTTTAACAGGGAGATAAGCACTACTGTTTCCTCTTCAGCGCATATATGATATGGAATTAAGATAATTTATTTTTGAATCCTTTTAACTCTTCCATGAATTTATGGAATTCTGGAATATCCATTTGTTGTGCAGAATCTGATAATGCAACTGCTGGGTCTGGGTGTACTTCAGCCATTACTGCATCTGCGCCAATTGCAAGTGCTGCTTTTGCTGTTGGTAATAATAAATCTCTACGTCCAGTTGAATGCGTTACGTCAACAACAACTGGTAAATGTGTTTCTTTCTTTAAAATCGGTACTGCTGAAATGTCTAATGTGTTACGTGTCGCTCTTTCGTATGTGCGGATACCGCGCTCACAAAGAATAATTTGGTCGTTACCTTGTGCAATGATGTATTCCGCTGCATTAATGAACTCATCAATTGTTGCTGCTAATCCACGTTTTAATAATACTGGCTTGTTAACTTTACCTACAGCTCGTAGTAAATCGAAGTTTTGCATGTTACGTGCACCAACTTGAATTACATCAACGTAGTCTAATGCCATTTCAACATCGTTCGGATTTAAAATTTCACTAATAATCGCTAAGTCGAACTCATCTGCTACTTGGCGTAAGATTTGTAATCCTTCTACTCCTAAACCTTGGAAATCGTATGGAGATGTTCTCGGTTTGAAAGCACCACCGCGCATTAATTTTAAGCCTTGGTCTTTCATCGCTTGCCCTACTTGGCGAACTTGCTCTAAGCTTTCTACCGCACAAGGTCCCATAATGAACGTTTGTGTTCCGTTACCAATCAATTCACCTTTTACGTCAACAATTGTGTTTTCTTGTTTCTTTTTACGTGATACTAGTAATGCTTTACGGTTATCATCTTCTTGTAATTCTAAGCTAGCTTTGAAGATTGTTTTGAAAATATGTTGAACCGTTGATGTTTCGAATGGTCCTTCGTTATTCTCTGCGATCATATCAAGTACTTCACGCTCACGTACTGGATCAAAACGTTTCGTACCTTGTACTTGCTTTTGCTCCCCAATTTTTTGAACGATTTCACCACGTTTGTTTAAAAGGTGTAATAGTTGTAAGTTAATTTCATCTACCTGTTTACGTAATTGATCTAATTCATGATTTGCCATTTGGAAATCCTCCTCTAATGTTTTAAAAGTTATAGTAAGAGAATGAAAAATTCTCTATTTTCTGAACTGGTCAATTATACAAATTTAAAGTGGAATCGATCCCTCTTCTTATTTTAAACTAATAATTAGTACAAAGACACTATCTACTAATTAAAAACCCACTTTTTTGTACAAAAAATCCCTACTGATTCAATCAGTAGGGACGATATTTATCGCGGTACCACCCTAGTTGTAGACT
>NZ_JAKUFF010000125.1:0-8211 GCF_022663305.1 Bacillus cereus group sp. BfR-BA-01408
TCTATAAAGGGATATAGGGAAATTTTAAAAAATATTACTGGAGTGTTAAAAATGGCTATTACAATTACGGTTGGGAATTACAAAGGTGGCGTTGGTAAAACCACAAATGCTGTATTAAACTCTTATGAATTTGCGAAAAAAGGAAAGCGAACGTTACTCGTTGACCTTGATCCGCAGAGTAATGCAACAAAGTCTTTAATGTTAACAAAATCCATTCTTAATCCAGATGAAATTGTAACTGTTGAAAAAACATTAATGAAGGGGATACAAGAAGGGAATTTAGATGGTTTAGAAGTGGAAATCATGGAGAACTTATATTTAATTCCTTCTTATGTTGATTTTCAAGATTTCGCAAAGTTCCTTTATAAGACTTGCACTTCTGAAAAAGAGGAAGATCACTACTTTAAAGGATTACTTGAAAAGATAAAACATAAATATGACTACATATTTATTGATGTTCCTCCTATGTCACTAGAAGTTACGAAGAACGCCGTTGTGGCCTCTGATTATGTTCTAATTGCTTTACAAACACAAGAACGTTCTCTAACTGGTGCAGAGAACTACGTTAATGAACTCATCAAGTTGAAAGAACAATATGATCTTGATATTGAAGTAGTTGGTATTCTTCCTGTCTTATTAAAAAATAATGGTAAAGTTGATGAATACATCATGGAAAACGCTCGTGAAATCTTTGGTGAAGAGAACCTATTTAAAAATGTCGTCCCTCAAATGGAGCGTATTAAAAGATTTGATGTAAATGGTATTACTGAAAAAGATAGACATGATATGAATGTAATTGAATTATACGAAACGATTAGTGATGAATTATTATCTCGTATCGATATGTTTGAAAAAATGAAGGTTGGTGTGTAATATGGCGAAAACTCCTGGTTTGTTAGGTAGAAAGAGAAGGAACTTTGAGCCAACTGAGCCTTATGTACCAAAGCAAGGACAAGCTGCGATTGACAATAACGCTGAAGCAACTGCTCCTTCTCAACCTAAGACAGAAGAAAAACAAGTAACTCGAAAAGCAAAAAGAAACGAAAAAACTAAAACAAAAAAGGAATTTAAAAATCAGCAAGGTAGTATTAAAATTTCTAATCAATCAAAAGAAGAACTTGAAGTATTAATGAAACTTACAAATACAAAATTCGCTTATGAAATAATAGACTTACTTATAGATCGTTATGTAGAAAACGAGCTAACACCTGAGCAGAAAAGAAAATTCAAGCTCTTAACAGAGATATGAAAAATATAGAAATATCCCTATTATCATAAGTAGAAAAGTATACTTTTCTACTTATGCGTAATTTATCTAGTAACACCCACCAGAACTTCCATCACGGCTTTTTCTTCTCTCTTGACGCTATAATTCTTTTACGATATTCCTACATTATTTTAAATATTAATAAGAACAAAAAAACAAGGAATACATACTCGATTCAAATGTAAACTTTTGAATATTAGTTTACATTCAAATCCTCTAGAACATTGACTTCTAACTAAATCACCTGATATCCTCAATTTATACAACAAAAGTATACATTCAAAACACTATAAATAAAGAGGTCATAAATCCATGAAGAAAAAGCCACATCTTATCGATGTCCAACCTATCCGTAGCAAAGAACAGATCGAAGATATGAAATGGGCTCTTAAACGTCATTGTTCCCAAAGAGACTATATTCTCTTTCTTGTTGGAATTCATACCGGTCTACGCGTAAGTGATCTACTCCAACTTGAAACACAAACCATAGTAAAACTAAAACGCAAAAAGAGAAAAGAATTTAAAATCAAAGAAGGAAAAACGAAGAAAGAACGCATGATTAATCTTACTTCTATTTTTGATGAAATCTATTCGTATGCCCAATCACTAGAAAGTACATGGTTATTCCCTTCAAGAAAAGGCGATCAACCGATTAGTAAGATCCAAGCATATCGACAATTGCAAAAAGCCGGAGATTTTGCCGGTGTAGAATCCATTGGTACTCACACCATGCGCAAAACCTTCGGTTATTGGTTTTATAAACAAACAAAAGATGTAGCCATGTTACAAGAAATACTTAACCATAGCACACCACAAATTACACTTAAATATATTGGAATCAATAAAGAAGAAAAAGATAATATTCTTGATACATTTCAAATTTAATCTTTTCATTTTATTTTAATTTTAATATATTGAAATTAAAATATTAAAAGGAGTGTTCATCGTGAATAATTTAAATGAATTCCTAAAAGAAAACCAATTTATTAAATATTCCCTCTACATAATATTAGGTGCTGGAATTATAAGAATAGGCTATGAATTTGGATATTACATCTCAAATTTAGCAATGTAAAAAAACAACAATAAATTAATAACCCAAAAAAGGCATGCAACACATCGTTGCATGCCTTTTTTATAACGCTACGATGCGTTCCTTACTATTTAACATTAGAATAATTAAAGTAATCAAAGGAGGTACATATATGGACATTGGAAAAAAAATAAAACATTTAAGATTAATAAATAACATGACACAAGAAGATGTAGCCAGCCAATTATTTATTTCAAGACAAGTTATATCTAAATGGGAACTAGGAAAAAGTCTTCCTGATCTAACCAATTTATTAGCCTTAAGCAATCTATTTAATGTTTCAATTGATTCTTTATTAAAGGAGGATTCAAATTTGCAAGATCAGATAATAAAACAAAGCAATTATAAAAGATATTTATTAATAGCCGCTCTCTACATATATTCTTTAATTACTATTGTTGTTATATTTTATTGTCTCATTGCTTTTTTACTTATACCAAAAGACATAAAAACATCAGATCTAAACGTTATTAATTCCCACTTTTATCAAGAAAGCGATAAAAAAGAAATTCTATATATTTATAGTAAATTAACACCGTTTTTCTCCAATTATTCAGGAGATTATAGCATTCAAACAAAAGAACATGAAATAAACATTCATGCTAATCGAAATTCAATTCCTTTTAGAAATAAAGACGTTTTATTTTCAATCGAAAAAGATATACCTCACGGGATAGATTGGCAAGAAAAAGATGTTTACATTGTAGACGAAAATAATAACAAAATACTTATATATAACCATAAAAATAAACAACTATATTATCAAACAAAAAATTAAAGTAGGTGATCAAAATTAAAAACATCTATAAATATATTTTTATACTAACTACGCTTATTCTTAATATAATTAGTTCTCTACTTATAATGAATACTCCATTTATACCAGGGAATATGGTATTTGCCATTACATTTTTAATTTTCACTATGCTATTTCAATCCACTACAATGCTATTCATTATATATATGATTAAAAATGAAATATCTAAAAAGATAAAAATAATATTATATGTTTTTTTAACACTAGATATATTAATCTTTTTATCATTGCTATACATGGCATATATAGTAACAACAGCATTAAAATATTATTAACATCAATATAGCAAGGGAATGCTTGTAGACTGATCTATACTGCATTCCCTTATTGTATGTATGCTATATTCTTATTCGCCTTTTTCTAACAGTAGAACCACGAATTTTGGCGAAGACATTGGTTTTTTCCCTTTAATACTGGGGCATCTGTCCTATGCTTTTCACTCCACGATTCACTTGACTACGAGCCTCTTCCCCTCATAGTCAAGTGACTTTCGCGGCATAAACACATAGGAATCAGTAGATTACTTCCAAAATTGATACCATTTCTTTTCATTACTTGCCGCAACCATCTGTTTTACTTCTTGAAGCTCTCGTATAACAGTCATAACAGCTTTATCACGATCAGCAACTTGTTGTTTCTCTACAGTATCGGAGTGAGTTAATAATTTTTGTTGCGATTCCAATAAGTTTGTTAATTGAGCTATTTGTTCATTTTGATTCTGTAATTGTTTTTGTTGTAGCTCCACTGTACCTTTTAATTCTTGCAATAATTCTTTTAAATCATCTGATTTAGGTGTTATAACAGTCATATTTATATTCTGAACTGTTAACCCTTCTTCTTCTAAAAGTAATTTACAAGCATCTTCCAATGTAACTTGGGGCATACTTTTTAATTCTACTAACCTTTGTAATAATCCGATATCATAATCATCAAAAATAACCCGTTCTCGTTCATCTCTTTTAAAAGCATAACAGTTATAACTCTCAATTAATAAATAATATTTTTTAATCGTAGACGGTGATACTTTTAATCTTTTAGCAACTTGGGATACATTTTCATAAATTATAGGAGTCATAATAGTCATAACCTCCTTTTTAGTATTTCAAATTCGTTATAACGGTTATAACTCCTCTATCTTAGCATTTTAAATAAACTTGAGCTAAATCTACTCTTCCTCTTCCGTGACCTAATTCTTCATGAACTATATTCATCGCATCTTGTACTTGCCGATAGGTAGTTTTAAACTCTTGACGAATCCCATAATCCGCGCGTTTTCCTCGCTCATGATTTTTCAGCATATAAGCCAATACTTTCTGTCCTTGCTCATAGGATTCCCCTAATAATTCTTTAAAACGTTCCCTCGCGAACGTATGACGGAACATATGCGTTCCATTCGTAGGAATCCCAGTTGTCCTTCCAGCTTTTAATAGAGCTGCCCGCAAAGTATTATCTTTAACTGGAATGACTTTTTCATGTAACTTTTTATCTTTAATTATTTCATAGATTTTTTCTTGCAATCTTTCAGGTATCTGAATTTCACGTCTCCGTCCACCTTTTGTAATTCCTTTTCCATTCTTAATCTTTAAAATACCATTCTTCAAATCAAAATGTTCTAAAGTCAGATTGATAACTTCCCTCGCACGAAGTCCCAAATATAACTGTAATTGAAATGCATTCCGAACATGGATAGAGGGGATATTCTCTATTAATCTATTCGCTTCTCTCAAGCTCATAGAGCGATTCTCAGGAGCTTTCTTATTTTTTGGGTTGTTATAGCTAAACACTCTTTTTTCAGAACAAAAGCTCACCGGGTCCTTTTGAAATTTCTCTGCTTGTTTGTGCATAGCTATTTGTAACTTCCTTAGGCACGTCTCAATATTCATTAGGTGTCCGTAGGACACCCCTTCTTGTTCTTTATACTGTAAATAAGCATAATAATATTCTTCTTTAAAATAAATGATTCGTGTAATTCCATACTGTTCCCCACAAAAACGTGCAAAATCAATTGAAACCGATATTGTATTTTGAATATGTTTAAAAGAATATAGACCCCTCGTATGCTGTCCTTCTTTTTTTGCCTCATATTTTGATTGCCCAATACAAATAATTTCTTTTACTGCATTTTCAATTTGCCTTACAAGGGATACTTTTGAAGATCCTCGCCGTCTTCCCATATTCCCGCCGCCCTTCGGTCGGCCCGTTTTCGCTCACGCTCAAACGGGCATAATCCACCTTATGGTGCGCGGCAAATGCGCCGCACACCATAAGGTGTCAATCCGCTACTCCATATGTATCTGTAAAACTTTAATTTAAGCCTACGCCTGTCGCTCTATTTTTAGCGTGGAGAGCAACTGTTATATCCACGTTTCTTTAGCAAATCCAATTGTCTTCGCAACGGCATGGCTACAGCCATGCTTCCTTCGTACCTTCCGGTCTTCACTCTTTTTTATATTGTTTAATCCCAAAACACATTTGTTCATTTTCATGATCTCATTAAAAATAAATAATTATATATAAAAAGAGCCGTTTCGGACTCAGAGTCATAAACACCATATTAGTGTCTGAATCTGAACCGCGAAACGGCTCTTGAATGTTTAAAAGAAATAAAAAAAGAAAAGTAAATCTACATTAAATTTAACATAAGTTAAGTATAGATTCCATTGATTTTCTTTGACTTTTAAAATAGAGACTGATTCTCTCTTTTGAGTCTAACCCCTGTGTATTACGTATCTATCCATACGGTAAATGAAATTATTACGGTTTAGCTTGTATAATAACAAATTTAGATCAATGAACCCTACACATAATTGTTGTGTAAGTAATTGATAATCCTCTTTCTCCTATTATTTTCATCAAATTACGAAAACCCAAATTATAACACAGGTATCACCTTACCACTAATAAGAATAGTTGAGACTAATAATCTTTACGCTTGAATAGGTTTTAGATCAGTGAGTATGGAACGCTATCAAAAAAACAGTACATATCGCAATCTTGCACGTCAGCAATACCAGAAATGGACTTCGCCTTTGGTAGCAAGAATCCCGCTGGCGTTAGTCAGCTGGCCCCTTTAGGGGTGGGAGTGTCAAACCTGCTATAGTTAAAAATTGTTTAGTAAACTAATTTATTTTCCCATTAAATATATCCTATAAATCTTATATGAAATTTATAGTACAGGTACTAATTTCCACACAACTTTTTCTTTACCTAAATAGGTCATTGTAAGAGGACCATACATTGGTGATTCAATATTCTCATATTTAAGGTATCCACCTTCTGCTTGAAGAGTATATCCTCCCTCCACAGGAGTTATCGTCCAATAAGCTGCATTTTCCTCCCCACCAAAATATACACTATCATCCGATGTACTAAACCAATAAGAAATAGGTCCTTTTATCCAATTCACAGAGTCCTCAATACGATATTTCTTGTTTTCTTCAGAAAAATGCAACTTCATAGGATCTCCTTGTGAGCCAACAAGTACATGAATACGAGCACCAAAGAGCAAACGGAAACGCAGCCCTTTTGTTGGTGAATCTGCTGGAACTATATAATAATTTTTACTTGTGTCAATTTGATTTGCTACTTCATTTAATGGATTAGATGATACAGAGGCACTTGCTTTTTCTATTGGTAAAAATCCTAACAATATAACTAAAACCAAGAAAGATCTTAATGCTCCTTTACTCTTCATAAAATCACCTCCTTTAAAATACTTAACTTATATAATAACTAAAAAATAAAAAATCAGAATATTAAGAAAATTAATTGTAAAATTTAGCATAATTCTTGTTCAACTATTTTGTTGCGAATACTATAATTAACACATTTATCGCTGTAAAAGCCTATTCAATTACATTAGGAAGGATTCAAAATTTTAATAGGACAAATTTAACCATGCTTAATAACATACATTATTCATGACCATTGTAAAAATTATTCTTTTGGGGTCTTTCAATGAAAAAAATCCATCGTGTTTGACTTATAGGTGTAGTAGTGTAAAGTGTGGTTGTTTAAGTAATTAGTACAATATATAAATGACTGAGGAGTTACAAAGAAAAGTTTTCATATACAACTATTCCCAAAGGGTATTGGGATATAAGGTGACAGTTGGATTCGAACCAACATAAAAGGGTATGCTAACCTTGTACCATTCCTAATTGGCATGCCACCATGTGAAAAATATTGATATACTAAAATAAAAGGCGACAATCGGATTTGAACCGATGATACAGGTTTTGCAGACCTGGGCCTTACCACTTGGCTATGCCGCCATATAATTCTCTATAAAAGAGAATTAACACTTTGTTTTACGATTAAAACAATGTTAAATATCATATCAATTAACTATTAATTCTGAATAAGCAGATTCTAAACCAAATTATAACATTGTTTATTTAATTTAGTAAATGAAATTACTGATTTTTCAAATATAACTATCATTTATAGAAAGCCTTCGACATTTTGTCTTCTGTGCCTATTGAAATTTCATAGCCCCCCCTAGACAAATAAGAGAAGAGGCATGTGACTTCAACGTACAAATATGTTTTTTTATTATGTGCACCATGAGTTGATCCTACTAAAATAGTGAACGGAAAATAGATATTACAGGATTTTCTTCCCCCTATAGATAGGGATAGTCCAATATTGTTGTAAATCATCTAATTCTCTAAATTAAAGTTTTCTATTTAGCATATTCAAGGATTTTAGATTCCTATTTTTAGGTCAACAGATATACATCCTAAATATAGAATGAATATCTAATAAAATAATTTTGTACCTTGATAACATGCAATACCTTTTCTATCAAATAGCTTTTCTTTAAATGCTATAGGATCAATGTAATAAACTATACCTATGACAACTTGGATTCAAGTATAAATCCTTTAGTGTTAATATGTTCTCTTTTTTAAATCTTAAATCCTTGGTTATCTATATTTAGGCATGTTCATTGGATTAGGATATGTGTTTGGGTTTGTAACCATCTGATTTGGTAAAAAAGCAGCTATAGCAGCTGGAACTGTCTCTATATAA
>NZ_JAKUFF010000126.1:0-8075 GCF_022663305.1 Bacillus cereus group sp. BfR-BA-01408
TTCTATCTTAGAATCTGTATATGATACAGCAGATCGCGTCATTGGTGAAAAGCGAAATGGAAAAGATTCATTTACATTTGAACGTGATCAAAATGGACAAGTTACGAAAGTAAAAGACCATGTCAATGGCGTAGAACGTACAAAAACATACGACAAGGCAGACCGTGTCACAAGCGCAACAGATAGCCGAGGCGGAAAAATTGACTGGGCATATCACGATAAAGCAAACAGTAAGACAGAAAAGCTAAAAGAACAAACAGTAACGCAAGGCGGATACACAAATAAAGTATCGTATGACTACAACACGTTAGATCAAAACATTCGTGTAACAGACGGTTCTCAAACGTATCGCTTTGATTATGACGATCAAGGAAATGTTCGTACGTACACAGCTGGTAATGGTTCAGGTTCTACTTTTAACTATGACCACGCGAACAAGATTAAAGATTTAGTAGTCGGTACAGCAAACAGTATTCTACTTTCTGAACGATATGAATATGATCAAGCGGGTAACCGTACGAAGATTAAACATGAAGGTGCGGGCGGAAAAGTAACAGAAACAAACTTTGTTTATGACCCGATTAACCAATTATTAAATGAAGCATTACCAAACGGAACAACTAAATCTTACACATATGATGGATTTGGAAACCGTACGAGTGTGAAAGTTGTAGAGAATGGAAAAGAAACAAAGTCTATAGCGGCAACATTCAATGAAGGAAATCAACTTGTCAAATTCGGAAACGAATCGTTAACGTATGATGCAAATGGAAATCGTATATCAGATGGGAAGTATAAGTATACATGGAACGAAGACGATCAACTTGTATCGATTACAAAACAAGGGGCAACTACTCCATTCGCGACCTATAAGTATGATGAGGATAATCGTCGTATTGAAAAGAGTGTAAATGGTCAAGTAACACGTTATTTCTATGATGGAGACAGCATTAATCCGTTGTACGAGACGGATGGTAGTGGAAATGTTCTTCGTCAATATGTATACTCAACAAGTGGCACGCGCCTAGCGATGAAATCAAAAGGACAAACGTTATACTATCACTATAACCCTCGTGGTGACGTAGTTGCGATGACGAATCAGGATAAAGAAGTTGTAGCAACGTATGAATATGATTCGTGGGGTAATGTATTAAAGAGTGATACAAAAGGTATCGCAGCAGATAATCCATTTGGATATGCGGGATACATGTATGATAAAGAAATTGGCATGTATTACTTAGTTGCAAGATACTATAATCCAGATCATGGTGTGTTCTTATCGGTGGATCCTGATCCGGGTGATGAAGATGATCCGATTACGATGAATGGGTATACGTATGGTGATAATAATCCGGTGATGATGACCGATCCAGATGGACATGCACCTTGGTTGGCTATAAATGCTGGTTTTGCAGTTTATGATGGGTATAAAGCTTATAAGTCTGGCGCAAGCAAAAAAGTAATATTAAGAAAGGCTGCGTTAGGATTTGTAGGCGGTGGTAAACTCAAATACGCTGGAAAGATTACAAAAGCAATTGGAGGCGGCAGTTTTAATAGTGTAAATAAATTAAAAGGTACAAAATATGTAGGACACCATATGCCTCAAAATGCTTATAATAAGAGTATAGGTATAAGTAGAGGTAAGGGGCCAGCATTACTTATGACAAAGGCTGATCATAAATTAACAAGAACCTTTGCCGGTAAAGGAAAGGCTACCATGAGGATAGATAAAGGATTAAATGCTAGGCAAAGATTGGCAAGAGATGTTTGGGATGTTAAACGTCAATTTGGAAGAAAATACAATTATGGTTTGAAGCAAACTGTAAGCTACGGACAAAAGTTATATCCTAAACAAAGGAGATAACTAAATTTAAATTATAATAGTATTTCACAAATAATGGTTTGTGAAATACTATTATGTATCCTATAAAATATTAGTTGAAAATAAGAATGGATAGAAAAGCCATTTATAAAGTAGGTGTTATGTGTATGGAAAGTATAGGTTTTAGAGTGATATACGGTAAGGATAAACATAATCATTATTTTGGTGGGGAAACTTGGGATGTGCCTATATGTCCGCAATGTAATGAACAAGCACATCAAATATTTACTTTTGATTTAAACGATTTTCGATTAGAGGAACTTAGAATGGAAGAACTAACAGAACTGCCGTTAATCACTTGTTTAAATTGTTCCTTATATGAAGGTGTACAAAACTTTAAAATAAATATAATGGAACGCTCTATACATACTATTAATCAAAGTGAGCTGTTTGATTGGAAATATGAATTAATTGATAAGATACCAGTTCCTTTGCCGAAATATGATATGAAATTAATAAACATGAAGAATTATGATGTTCCCTGTGATGAAGATGAATATGACCAAGCTTTAGATGCTATAGGAAAAGATTATATTTGCAGAATGCTAGGAAAACCTCTATATATAGACGATTCTATAGAAGCGAAGTGTCCTTGTTGCTCTAAAAGTATGAAATATGTGGCTATGGTGGCCGGAGAAGATTATGGGAATGAAGGAGAACTTACAGGAGGAATAGGTTTTCAAATAGGAGAGAGTTATTTATACTTTTATCTATGCAAAGAATGCCTAATCATACAAACTTCAATGCAGAGCACTTAAGTTTGTTCCGCAGTCTTGAAGATTTTATTTTAATGTAAAGGTAAGACACACATTTTATAAATTATGCTTGTGAGATTGGGCTGTTTGGAATTAAGAGTTTTAATAATTAATGACAGGATGAAATGTGTTTTTACATCTCGAGTAACAAAGAATTTGTATAAAAAATGAGCTGCAATTTTACCTTGAATCAGAAAGAAAAAATATTCTAAATTTTTGTGAAGGAGTGTTTCTTACAGTGGAATCACAAATTATAATAGGAATACCAGGGTTATGGAAAAGTAGGACAGAATTGGTTCAGGAAATAGTTGGTAAAAGTGGAGGTTATATTTTAGCGGGAAATGTTATACATCATAAGGAGAAAGATATCGTTTTTGAAATTGATGTATACGATCATGATCCATCTTTAAGAGAAGCATTTTTATATGCAAGTGGCGGTCGTTTCGAAGAAGACTTACTTAGTAAATTAGAGAAACATACTTATACAGTATACATTATTGCTAATGTGCAAAATATGCAGGAACTAAAAGAAGTTATTGAAGTAGGGAATGGAGTGTTAGATGCAGGGGGGCTTGCTTTAAAAATAGAAACAGCAGGTGTAGCGTATTCTAAAGATGAATGGACAGAGCTTGCGGAAAATAAGGAGATATTTCCCATTTATTCGCATGTTGTAACTTTAGTTGGAGATGAAGATGGTTATTATTCATGTGGAATGCAAGCATTCGCTCTACCAGATGTAATTATACAAGGGGAGATAGAACCAGAAACGGCTGGGGATTTATTAAATGATTTTAATTTATATAATATAGTCGAACAACCTAAATTAAAAGATGGAGATACAATTAGTTTTACGGAAAACTCTCCGGTGTACCAATTATCTTACTACACAGACTATCGCTATGAACCAGAGGATCCATTTTACAATCCATGTGGATTATGGAAGTTAGAATTGACTTAAATGTATTAGGGTTTTATCATAGGAACAACTTAGTAGTGTAAGGAGACCTGATAGTATGTATTAGGTCTCTTTTTTGAGGATTTTAAATTATCGCAGCAGACAATCCATTTGGATATGCGGGATACATGTATGATAAAGAAATTGGTATGTATTATCTGATTGCGCGTTATTATAACCCGGAGCATGGTGTGTTCTTATCGGTGGATCCTGATCCGGGTGATGAAGATGATCCGGTTACGATGAATGGGTATACGTATGGTGATAATAACCCTATAATGAACATTGATCCAGATGGGCATTTAGCATGGTTTATTCCAGTCGCTGTACACGGGGCGAGAATCGCTGCTCCGCATGTAGGTCGTTTTGTTGGTAAACAATTGGCTAAACGTGCAATAAAGCAACCATTAAAGTACAAGAATACGAAAGCAGTAGCAGGTAAAATTACTGGATATACAAAACATGGGTTAAACCAAGCGATTAGTCGTAATAACGGATTAGGGGTGTCACCAAAGGCAATCTTACATACAGTTAAGTCAGGTAAGAGGGCTATACAAAAAGATCGTGGAACTATTAAATATACTAGTAAACAAGCTGTAGTCGTTTTAAATAAGAGGGGGAAAGTCGTAACGACTTTTGCTAGAGGAACGAAATATACACGGAAAGGAAAAAAATAAGCGTGAGTAAATTTAATAGTGATGTGCAAGGAGTATTGCAAGGGATATTAAAGGAAAAGCAGCCTGAGCTATTGTGGATTGTAAATTGTAGGGACTTTAGTATATTAGAAATTGAAACTATACATGAGTTGAGAGATATATTAGCAGATGAATTAATTGAAAAAGGATTTGATGAACAGGATAATATTAATGATTTTGGTAGGGATTTAGAGAAAATGATTGATGTATTTGGAGATTTACTTCCTTAATAGTTCAGGTGCATAATAAATTTGTAGGAGGAAGGGCCAATATTGGCTCTTCTTTCTTTTTGGATCTTAATCCAATGAATTCAATTTTAAACGAGGCATTACCAAACGGAACAACTAAATCATACACATATGATGGATTTGGAAACCGTACAAGTGTGAAAGTTGTAGAGAATGGAAAAGAAACAAAGTCTATAGCGGCAACATTTAATGACGGAAATCAGCTTGTAAAATTCGGAAACGAATCGTTAACATATGATGCGAATGGCAATCGTACATCAGATGGAAAGTACAAGTATACATGGAACGAAAACGATCAAATTGTAGCTATTACAAAACAAGGTGAAAGCAATGCATTCGCAACTTATAAGTATGACGAGGATAATCGTCGTATTGAAAAGAGTGTGAATGGTCAAGTAACACGTTATTTCTATGATGGAGACAGCATTAATCCGTTATATGAGACGGATGGTAGTGGAAATGTTCTTCGTCAATATGTATACTCTATAGACGGTTTACGTTTGGCTATGAAATCGAATGGACAAACGTTATACTATCACTATAACCCACGTGGTGATGTCGTTGCGATGACAAATCAAAATAGAGAAGTTGTAGCAACGTATGAATACGATGCATGGGGTAACGTATTAAAGAGTGACGCAAAAGGTATTGCAGCAGACAATCCATTTGGATATGCGGGATACATGTATGATAAAGAGATTGGCATGTATTACTTGATTGCTCGTTACTACAACCCAGATCATGGTGTGTTCTTATCGGTAGATCCTGATCCGGGTGACGAAGATGATCCGATTACAATGAATGGTTATACGTATGCAGATAATAATCCAGTGATGATGACAGATCCTGATGGGCATGTAGCTTGGTGGGTAACTGGTGCATTAGGTGGAGCTGTTTGGGAAGTAGGAAAGTATCTGTATAAAAATAGAAATAAAGGTTATACGTGGAAGGTCGGACTTAAAGCAGCGGGATATGGAGCAGCTAAAGGTGTATTATTTGGTGGGATAGGACGAACATTTGGATATCTTTCTCACTTAAATTTTGGAAAAAGAGTGGTTCAAAAAGGATATAAGCCAGTAGTTAGACAATTAAAATCCAATTACGAGCGTTTTAAGAAGAATCCTATAAAACAGATTAAAAGGAACCCAGGTGCTAGACTTGATGGAATGAAAAGGGCGAAAAAACAAAGGAAAAAAGCATTTAAAAATTCAACGACAGCGAAACTTATGAAGATTTCGAATGCAGTGAGAAGACGTTAATGAAGGGAGACTAAAAGTGCTTATAGAAATTTTAGAATTTGCTTCTATCTTGGCTTTAGTAGCTGTATTAACATTAACGGTTATGTTGCAAGATATATTTTTTATAGATATAAATAAACAATATACTGAAACACGTATTGGGACAATTATTTTTAGTATCCGTATGTTGTTTGGAGCATGGGTAATATTTGTTACGGAAACTACTATAATTGCTATCTCAAAAGTGACTGCAATTCAATTAATTATTTTACTTCTTATTTGGGTATGCTCAAAGTATGTACAAAAAACTCGTGAAAATTGGCTAATCACTATAGTTGCTTTTGTTATTTATGGTGTTGGTACTTACATTTATATTCAGTTTGCTTTTAAAGGCTATTAATATATCACCAGAAAAATTAGTGGTTAGAAAGATTCGTTTGTTAAATGTGTGTATGAATGAATTACATGAAAAGTTACTATATGATGTAGAAGAGGATAAGAAATAAATAGAGAAATAATTTGGAGAAGGAAGAGCGAATATAGGCTCTTTTCTCTTTTGGTACACATTAATTTTATTATGATTATAAAATTATAAGAAGAAACGTTATATTATCACTATAACCCTCGTGGTGACAGATCAAAATAGAGAAGTTGTAGCAACGTATGAAGATGCATAGGTAATGTTTTGAAAAGTGATACGAAAGGTATTTTAATAAATATTATACCATTATATGAAGAATATATAATAGGATTCGTTTATTACAAAGAACAGGGAATTAGGCACATAAAAAGACCTTTTCCATAAAATGAAAAGAACGAAAGGATTTTGTTATTTAAATAAAAACCGAACCACCATCTAAATGGCGGTTCGGTTTTCTTTATCTATTTTTTCTCTACTAATTTCTTATTCTTCCAATCTAATGTAAACGATTTATTAAATGTTTTTTGATCAACATCTTTTACGTTGTTTCCAACCCAGTTTGCAGTTCCGAATGTGTAGCCTGGACGAAGTTGGTAGTCGTCGGCGTGCTTTGTATAAGCGACTTGTAGGTTAGATTGGTCTGTATTTTTTTCAGAGATAACAACAGCGATCATACCAGGAGAGAAACCGCTATTTGTTAATGCTGGAAGTTGATCCATCGGTATTAAATTACCTTTTGCATCAGATTCATATAAGTATGTGCGAGAGTACATGAACAGTTGGTTTCCGTATAAAGAATGGTAGGAATCACGTGTGTAAATACCCCAGTTTTGATTGTTATATCCGTTAAAGAATACATTCCATTTTACGTTTTTATTTGTTTGGTCAATTAAGTTTGTTTTATAACTTGTTTGTTTATAGCTTACAGAGTCAGACCAAGTTACTTGGCCAGTTGCACCCGCTTCAGCGCTAGGTCCATTTGGCGTTGCAGAAGCTTTAACAGAACCGCCAAGTTGATAAGATACACTAGAGGTTACAGTCGTTTCTTCTACAGCATTTGTAGGTGCTACGTTAAAGAAACGGGCGCTGTTATCTTGAAGATTAAAGGCAATATCATATTGTGAAGGGTAGCGTAATGTTGCACTAGCGCCAGGGATTGGGTAGTTATCAATAGGCGCACTACTTATAGTAGGATTTGCTTTTAGAAAACTACCAGTTGTATTAATAACGGCAATCTGTTTATCAGCGCTCGGATCATCGATAAAAGTTACCTTTAAAGACATTGTCATATTATCAGTTTGATCATTATTAAATGTATTATAGCTCGTATGTGTTTTTGCATTTTGCCCGATATCTGTTACAACTTGTGACGTCGTTTGAGCGTAAGCAGCAGGTGTTGAAAGTGCTAAAGCGCTACTAGCAACAACAGCGGATAATGCTAAACATTTTAAATACGTTTTAGAGCGTTTCATACAATCACTTCCTTTTATTTTTGTCGATATATGTCGTATTTCGTTTATATCGTAACATGAAAATAAAACGGAAGGGATAGTTATGCATAATTGCATAGGTGAGTTTTGGATAGTGAAATTTTATGAATCCTTCTCAAGGGAATCGCCGCTGTATTGTTTATATATTCCTCCTCATCAACTCCCCAACTTGCGTCGCAACATACTCAACATCACTATCAATTTCGTCTAACACGTAAGATTCTAAAATGCCCATTACAGCCGTTCCTAAAAACTTTAAAATAATGTGTTTATCGATGTTTTTGTGTTTAACTTTTTCTCTATTTCACCCATGATGAAAGTTAATAACTTTTTTTGAAACGATAATGTGCTGTTACTTTTAAATAACGCCGCGAAAAATGGTTTATGTTCT
>NZ_JAKUFF010000127.1:0-7907 GCF_022663305.1 Bacillus cereus group sp. BfR-BA-01408
GGTTTTTCTAAGTCTTCTAGTTCTTCTGTTGTTTCTTCTTTATTTTGCTCTTCTACTTCTATTGCTTCCTGTATCTTTATATTTGTTATATCATATCCGTTCACTTTCGACTGATATCCTGATACTGGTTGTTCTTTCACTTCATACGTATGAGCTTTTCCTTCACTATCAACTGCTGGTAACTTTCCAAACTCATATTTCCAATCATTTTCTGCCGTAACTTCTTTCGTTGCAATGACTTTACCATTTTGCAGTAAATCTACTTTAATCGTTTTTGGGCGATCGTTTACTTTATCGCCTTCCCACGTTTTCGTTCCTGCAACAGATGTAGTTTTTAACTTATTTGGAACCATAAGTTTTATTCCATTTGTAGCATCCGTCTTAATTGTGAAAGGAATTTTCGCTTGTGAATCAAACTCTACATAGTTCGGAGCAGATATTTCTTGTACGTAATAATTACCTGGAGTAAGGTTTGGTGCTTCAACTATTCCGTCTTGATTTGTTGTATAGGAATCACCAATTTGCTGTCCTGACTCTGTAAACAATTTAAAAGAAACACCTGGAATAAACTTTTTCTCGTCTCCTTCAATATGTTTTACAATTTGCAGCGTTCCTTTCGCAGGTAAAACCCCTTCAGCCCCGCCGCCAAATGATATATTTTCAACCTTTACACTATTAGATTCAGTACTAGGTTTCTCATATAAAATTTGATAATCAAGCTTGTAGTCATTCTGTAGATATTTCAACTTTTTCCCGCTATCAGTAATCGTTGATGTATAGAAAACGGTAAACGACGTAGCGTTCGCCATATGCCTATAAATTACAACTTCAAATGAGTTATCACTAATAAGCTTAATGTATCCATAACCTCGGTCTTGAAATTGTTTAAGAGACAAATATTCTTTATTATTGATAGTGATGGTAAAGCTATCTTTATTTAGTGTTTGTCCTTCTTGTAACGTATCTTTTAAAACGATGTTGTCATGTAAATATTGTTTCTTTAAATTTATATTTAAAAACCAACGCACTTCATTACTTTTGTCTGGCTGAATATCACCAGACTTATAGAAAAAGATCCCCGGTTCTGTACCTTCTCCTTTTGGATGCGTAATACTTACCATTTGTTTTTCTAAATCTGTCCCTAAATTCGTTTGTACATCTTTCGTCTTTCCGGCTTCAACATTCGTACCTTGAACAGTGAAATTAAAGTTCCCTCTAATATTTTCAAGCTTTTCTACCGTATCATTAAATGTACAAACTACATTACTTGCATTAATCTGGCACGTACCAAAAATACGCCCTGAATCATCCTTTAATGGAATTGTGCCACTATAACCTTTTAATTCTGGTGGAAGTGCTAACGTTAATGTATCCCCAGATTTCATCTTCTTTCCAGGCTTTTCACTAAAGTTTACATGTATCGTATTCTTTTCTCCATAATTTAATTTCGTCTTTTCAAATGAAAAACTATCCACAAATCCTGTCGTATTTAATTCTTGAGCATGCCCTATAATAGGCATAAAAATTTGTCCAATAAGAACCGTAAAAATAAAACAAATCACAGATATTCTTTTTAAATATTTACTCATAAAACCTCCAATATTAATTGTTAATCTTTTTTGCCATGAGACCCATTCCACCCAAAATACCCCTTAAACTAAGGGGGTACGGACTAAAGATTATTTGCAGCATCAAACCATCGTTAGTTCTACACATAAAGTAATAAACAGCACAATTCATTAACTTATATTGCGTTATTTTTACTTTTTTCGGGCAGCCAACAATAAATACTAGTCCCAATAAAAATACATTACAAGACTGTTCATTTACATATTAATTTGTTACTATATTCATGCTGCCAAAATATACTAAATGACCATTTTATTCATGAGGTCATCTGACGACTGACTTTCTTTATCTTTCAGCGATAATTCTCCTCTCATAGCTTTATTCCACTCTTACTAAAATTATTATTTCAACATCTATAAAACTCACCTAAACACTGTACTAAATCCTTATTTAAAACGGAATATACGGCATTTTTTATCAAAGCGCAATGCTATAAAAAGTATTTTAACATAATAATAAAAGAGAATTTAACTAGAAGATAGATACCATTTTTTTAATCGTTTTAAAAAAAATAAAGCTACCTTTTCGTATTAGAAAAGGTAGCTTTATCTGTATAGACAACCGCTCTACCGCTTACTTTTTGGCGCCTTTCAACGACTCTCTCAGGACAAATTTTTGTAATTTCCCACTTGCATTACGAGGAAGTTCATCCACAAATAAATAATGACGTGGACGTTTATAATCTGCTAATTCATCACTTTCTTTACAATACGTTTCTAAATCAGCTTCTGTAATTGTTTCATCTTTCTTCACAACAACTGCCACAACACGTTCTCCCCATAATTCATCCGGCTCACCAAGCACGGCAACATCTAATATACCAGGATGACTATGAAGGAAATCTTCAATTTCACGTGGATAAATATTAACGCCGCCACTAATCACCATATCATCCACGCGATCTGCGACGAATAAATAGCCGTCTTTATCGAAGTAACCTAAATCACCAGAGTGATACCACCCTTTATACATCGATTTTGCATTTGCCTCTTCTCGGTTATGATAACCAGCCATCATAGTTGGACCACGTAAAATAATCTCCCCTACTTCATAAGGAGGCAATACATCATTTGGTTCTGCTGGTACATCTTCATTCGGTTTCACAATTCGAATTTCATGACTAAAGCACGGTGTTCCTGCTGAACCTGCTTTCGTAATTTGATCCTCTTCTACGAGAAACGCAACAACAGGTCCCATTTCTGTCATTCCATAAATTTGTACAAGATCAATATAAAGACGTTCTTTACATTCCTTCACTAACGCTGGAGCCATCGCAGCCCCGCCATATATACCAATCTTCATCGAAGTTAAATCGTACTTCGCTAAATCTTTTTGCAACAGCATATTCCACATCGTCGGCGCTGCAAAAAACGTCGTAATCTTCTCTTCTTGAATTGTATGTAATACTGTTTCTGTGTCAAAATGATGTAAAATAACATTCTTTCCACCAACTTGAATGCGCGGTATAATTCCAGCATTCAACTCCCCGCAATGATATAACGGTGCTACAACAAGCCCAATACTATCTCGA
Source organism: Bacillus cereus group sp. BfR-BA-01408 (assembly GCF_022663305.1). Taxonomy (NCBI): domain Bacteria; kingdom Bacillati; phylum Bacillota; class Bacilli; order Caryophanales; family Bacillaceae; genus Bacillus; species Bacillus cereus group sp. BfR-BA-01408. The sequence continues at coordinate 3,161 of NZ_JAKUFF010000127.1, forward strand.
TTATATTTTAGGAAATACGTACAAATCATACTATGCTCAGCCATTTCGCGATGACGATGTAATACACCTTTCGGATGACCTGTCGTACCGCTCGTATACAGCATAGAACAATAATCCATTTCACCAATTTCAATATCTACTTTTTTGGAAGATGCTTCATTTACTTTTTCATGGTAGGAGCTAGCATAAGAAGGTGTATCGTCTTCTACATACCAAAAAGACGAATTCGGAAAATCTCGTTCAATGATAGCCACGGTTGGCTCAACTGCTTTTTCAAAAACAACTACTTTCGAGGATGCGTCCTGGAGAATATAAGATACTTCTTTTGCTTTTAAGCGGAAATTGATCGGGTTAAAGATCGCTCCAATTTTTGCACAGGCTAAGTAAACGTTTACAAATTCACGGCAATTATATAAGTAAACAGATACCGTATCGCCCTTTCTTACCCCTTCTTCTAATAGAGCATGCGCCGTTTTATTTATTTGCTCATCCCACTGTTTATACGTCCAGCGAATATTTTTTTCTGGTTCCACTAATGCCTCTTTATTCGGATACTTACCAACAGATAAATCGAAAATTCTCCCTATCGTCATGTACATGCCAACAATTTCCCCCTTTTCTCTTTCATAAATCTATCATTTCGTCCATAAGTAGACATTGTCCTTTAATGATTTGACTAATTTTTCTGATTATTATCGACATAGTTTTACAAACAGTTCCGCTTTTGGCGGTAAGTGAAATTATATCGGCGATTTTCCGGATATATCGACGCAACTTGAATTATATCAGCGATTTTTCAAATATATCGACTTACCGACAAAAACTGACAATAAAAAAAGAGGTTATTCCGACTCGGAATAACCTCTTTCTTTTTATGCAAATAGCTCTTCTAAAATTTTCAGTTTATCTTCTGTATATTTTACGAAGCCATCGTTATATGATTTTGGATCTTTCGGATTCGCAAAGTGCGTAATTGCTCCCGTTTTCGGGTGAACAAATTTACTTGATGCACCACAACCAAGTCCGATAATTGATTGTACTTCTTCCATAATGACAATGTTGTAAATACTTTCTTGCGTCGGCATTGCATAACCAACGTTCTCTAAATTACCTAAAATATTCTTTTGACGATATAGGTAATATGGTACGTAATTATGCTTTTGCGTCCACTCTTCTGCTTCGTGCATCATCGCTGTAATTTCTTCGCGACCTGCTACTTTATATTTACGTTTGTTTTGCGTCATTTCAGAAGCACGTTTAAATGATAACGTATGAACTGTTAATGACTCTGGCATTAACTTTTCTGTTTCATCTAACGTGTGCTTGAAAATATCTAACCCTTCACCAGGAAGACCAATAATTAAATCCATATTAATATTGTTCATTCCCATTTCACGAGCTAAATGATACTTCTCAATTGTTTCTTCTACAGTATGATGACGTCCAATTGCTTTTAATGTTTCTTGGTGGTATGACTGCGGATTAATACTAATACGGTCAATGTTCCATTTATTTAACACTTCTAGCTTCGCTGGCGTAATTGTATCTGGGCGACCTGCCTCAACTGTTACTTCACGCACATTTTTCACATCTGGGAACGCTTCATACATTTCTTCATACAGCATATCCATCTCTTCTGCTGTAATACTTGTCGGTGTACCGCCGCCGTAATAAATCGTTGTAACTTTTACACCTTTTTCTTTTAAAAACTTACCAATTTCACGAACTTCATAATGTAAACCACCTAAGAATGAATCAACAGAACCTTGGCGTCCGTTAATTGCATACGCCGGGAATGTACAATATGCACATTTTGTTGGGCAGAATGGAATACCGATATAAATACTTACTTCCTCTTTCAAACGATATAAATCCGGAACTACCGCTAATTGGCAATCAACGATACGTTGAAGAAGTTCAATTTTCTCTTCATGAATTAAATAACTTTCACGAAGTTCTTGGTGTGCTTCTTCTTTTGACATACCATTTTGAAGCATTTTATGAAGAAGTTTCGTTGGACGAACTCCAGTTAAAATACCCCAGCTTTGTTCAATACCAGTTAACTGCTGAAGAACAGAAAGATATACATAAGAAACAACGTGCTTCACTTGCTTCATACGCTCTTTTTCATCTGTAAAAGCAGATAAATCTTTTGCGAATGTTTCTTCATACACATTTCCAGTCGCAACATCTGTTAAACGAGCTGATGCTTTCACATTCTCTTCAATGTGTATATCAACGATAAGATTTGCTTCCTCTTGTTCAAATCCAATCGTACTATCTTCAAAAAATAAGCCGCCAATATTTTGTAGCGGACGTAAAAAACGATCATCTTGTAACGTTTTAATTGAAATTAACAACATTATCACCTTTTCATTTGCAAACTCTCTTTAGTTTACTTGAAGGGCGTTTGCAGGTCAATACAGAAGGTTTTACCTTATTTTCATATCCTATTTAAAACAAACTGAATATTGATTTTTAATGAACTTTCTCTAGTTGTATAGACATTAGAATATACTCTTGTTACAATCTAGAACGTATTAGTACTTGCTACTAATTTAAATACATATAAAGGAGGACTCTTAACACGACATAAAGACTATCACGTGTTAAAACAACTATGAAAAAAAAGCTTTACAATATTTTAGCACTATCTTTAGCATTACAAACGTTTGTAGCACCTATCCATTCATTCGCGGAAAGCATAGAGAAAACTGCGGAATTGTCTACGGATGAGCAAGCTTTAAAAAGCATTGAAGAACATGCAAAACAGCATAGACATGACGAAGAAAACGACCTTGAAATCTCAGGTGAATATCTTCTCCACTTATCAACAAAACTTCCACTATACGATTCAAATGACTTAAAAACGAAAACAAATATTGAAATTACTGAACCAGTAGTAAAGGCAACAAAGAAAAAAAATAATGCCTATTACGTTCAAACTACATCTGGTGCTGGCTGGGTTAATAAGGGAAATAATAGTTTAGAAGTACAAGAGATTCATAAACTCTCGAATCAAAAACTAATTGTAACAGAAGAAGCATCAGTATATTCCTTCCCTTTCCAATCGTTTAAAGAAGAAACGAAATTACAGCCACAAACAGTAACTCCTACTGAACAAGCTGGGAATTGGTTTAACATTCAAATGAACGGAACTGAGAAATGGATTTATGCTCCTTCAGCTACATTCGACGGTACGAAAGCATCATTATTTGAAAAAACAAGTGCTGTCGAAAAGAGAAGCGCAACTTTCTTCAAAACACCATCTCATTTACCTACAAATAACGTTTATGGTGTTACATTTAAAGAAATGATTGTTCCAAAAGGGAATGAAAATATTCGTCCTGGCTACGCAATGGAACCGAAATACATTACAATTCATGAAACTGCTAATACAAGTAAAGGTGCGAACGCTTTAAACCATGCGAAGTACTTAGATAATCAAGCTCGCGGAAATACTGATCGTTCAGCGTCTTGGCATTTTACAGTAGATGACAAAGAAATTTATCAACATCTTCCGCTAAATGAAGTTGGGTGGCATGCCGGAAATAAAACTGGAAACTATGAATCTATCGGAATTGAAATTGCTGTGAATAGTGATGGAAATTATACGAAAGCGGTAGAAAATGCGCGCAAGTTAGCTGCTTTTTTAATGAATGAATTAAACATATCTCTAGATCACGTTCAAAAGCATCAATTTTGGAGCGGAAAAAACTGCCCTGCATTTATGATTCAGCGCGGACAATGGGATGCTTTCTTAAAGGGCACGAACGCTTACTATAATGAACATCGTAAAGATGTTATGCCGCCGCCAGAAGTCCCTCATGAAAAAGACGACATTACAGGTGGTTGGTATGAGCAAGACATTCGTCAATTAGCTGCTAGAAAAATCATGTTCGGTGACGGCAATGGTTCTTACTGGCCAAACCGCCTCGTGACACGAGCTGAGTTTGCAAATTTAATGTCGCGAGCTTTAAATTTACCTGCTGGAAACGCTAAATTTACAGACTTAAACGAAGCACACCCATCTTTAGTAGATGGAATTAATCGTGCTGCTAGCGCAGGTATCATTAGTGGCCGTGGGAATAATAAATTTGATCCAACCGCTACAATAAAGCGTGATGAAGCTGTTATTATGATTGACCGTGCATTAGAATATAACTGGATTTATAGAAAAGAAGTGAAATTACCATTCACTGACCAAGATTTAGCATACGATAAAAAGGCATTACAAAATGTTTACGCATACGGAATCGTAAAAGGTAACGAACGAAATGAATTCGTACCAAAAGGCACAGCAACACGTGCTGAAGCAGCCGCATTTTTAAATCGAATGCTTAAGGTTATTGAAGCTTAAACAACAAAACTAAAAGGCATAAGAGATAACATTTCTCTTATGCCTTTTATAAAACTATTAACTATTTTTAATCATAAATCTAAGACGTATTCCTAATAAAACAAGAGCAAAACCAATGAATGGTAGATAATTCATATCATGTCCTGTAGCTGGAAGTTGTGCATGAGACGCACCTTGTCCTTTTTCTGGTAAGGTAGGTTTTTCTTTATCTACGTTTTCCATTCCTTCACTTGGTGTTCCTGTCTCTCCACCTGGCTTCTCTGTTTCTTCACCTGATGTTCCTGTCTCTTCACCTGGCTTCTCTGTTTCTTCACCTGATGTTCCTGTCTCTTCACCTGGTTTCTCTATTTCTTCACCCGGTTTTCCTGTCTCTTCACCTGGATTCTC
>NZ_JAKUFF010000128.1:0-7158 GCF_022663305.1 Bacillus cereus group sp. BfR-BA-01408
GCTGCTAATTAAAAACTATTGAAAATGGCCTTGTGCAATACGCACAAGGCCATTTTATTCATATTTTGATCTGCTGTGATAATTTATTAATGTACAGGGAACGAATTAAGAAGAAGAAAGTAATCTCGATCATCCCGAAAAAGGTGAGTACGATACATGTCTCTTTTAGTAATGAGAAAGAAAACATACTTTGTAAAAACTTAACGGCAAATAATGTGTGAACACCAGCAACGATGTAAGGAACGAAAAATAAAATTCCTAATTGAATCGTTGCGGAGCGAAACATTTCTGACTCAGTTAATCCAAGCTTTGTAATCGTAATGTATTTTTGTTTTTCATTCGTTAAGTCATTATACATACGGAAGTATAAAACACTAGCTGCTCCGATAAAGAAAATAAAGCCGAGAAATGTCCAAATAAAGAAAGCGGCAATTGAATTCCCTTTACTGTAGTTTAGATCAACCGCAGCTGTATCAATATCAAACGGGGGAGAAGGAGCCAGTTCTGTATCTTTATATGCTTCATAGAAGATATCTGTATCCTTCTGAATATGTTTTAACATATTTTTCGTCGGAACAACTGTATTTTCCCAATTCTCAACGAAGTAGTTATACACTATGGTCGTTTCAATATGAGGAATCATATTATCAAATACATAATCTTGTACAACAATTACATGCGGAAATTTAAAGGCTGGTAAGATCCCTTTATTAATAAATCCTTTAATATGAAATTCCGTTTTATTTGATCCCAATGTAATTGTATTTTGTTTTGCAAATGGATTGGATACAAGATTTACGAGTTCTGGCGAGTAACGAGAAATAATATAAACTTGTGTAGAATCAAGGGTTATTTCCGGCCTCTTTAACTGTTTCGCAAGTGAATTATAGTCACTCATTTTCATAAGAGTAATGTTTTCTTTTAAAGCAGTATCTTGTAATACTGTAAACTTATGCTTATTGTATTGAAAATTAGCCTTTGTAAGCTCCGTTTCAATTGTAGCAATGTGTTTTTGTTCCAATTGATTTTCACCTTTGGACGTATACGTGAAGGGGAAAGGATATCGTTCTAATATCGATACTTTCGTATTATTATTAGCAGCAAATAGCCCGGTAATAATTGTAAATGCAAGTGCTGACAACATAGAAACGATAAAGAGCACATTAATATTACTACGTGTACGGCTAGCTAAATCTGAAATCCATAACATGTTTATTTGTTTCATATAAAACTTTCTCCGCTTTTTTAAGATAAAGATAAAGAGGAGAAACGTCTGTGAAAAGAATAAATATGTTCCGACTATTACGAGCGGTAAAATAGATAACATGATAAGGTATACAGATCCATTTTGTACGTTTTTTTCTGTTACGTAGCCTTGCGGATAACCAGCGATATAATAGCACAGGCCTAAACAAATTAAGGCAAACAATGAAATGAGTATAGATGGCCTTTTTTCATCTTTTTTATTTTTATTATTTTTAATTAATCGTGTTGTTTTCCGAGTACGAATGAACATCGGTGTAAATGTAGAAACGATGAAAAATAAAATAATAAAAGTTACTGTTGTTACGATAATAGCTTCTGTTGGCCAATATAAATAGAGACCTTTTGCATTTGTTAATTTAGAAGTAACGAGTAAGAAAAAGTTAGAGAACACAAGACCGCCTTGAATACCAGCAAAGATAGCTAGCATTCCAATAATCATATTTTCAGTAAACAAAAGACGTTTTAATTGTTTTTGAGATATACCGAGAACAGTTAAAACGCCAAATTGTTGTTTCCGTACATTTAAAAACGTCCCAATAGAATATAAGAGAAAGAAGAACGAGAACAAAACGATAACAAACTGTGCCATGCCAGCCAAGTTCATGAGCGGATCTTGTTCCTGTAATTTATTTATAATTTGTAAGCGTGGATGATACGCGTATACAGTAAATGAAAAGAAAACCATGATAGAGAACGCACTACTTACAAAATAAGCGAAATATGCTTTCGAATTACGCGAGACATTTTTAAATGCGAATTGCCAAAATGTCATCCACGTCTTCCTCCTAATAATGCTAGAACATCTAATATTTCTTGATAAAATTTCTCTCGGTATAGCCCGCGGTGTAGTTCATTGTAAAGTTCGCCATCTTTAATGAAAATGACGCGGTTGCAATAACTTGCTGCAAACGGATCGTGCGTAACCATTAAAATCGTTGCATCTTCTTCTTTGTTTAATTTCGTAAATAGCTCCATTACGTCAATTGCCGCTTTTGAATCTAAGTTTCCTGTCGGTTCATCGGCAAGTAGAAGGGAAGGATGATGAATAACAGCACGTGCTACTGCGGTACGCTGTGCTTGTCCTCCTGACACTTCAAAGATACGCTTGTCTAAAATATGATCAATTCCAAGCTTTTTTGAAATGTTATCAAGCTTTTCATCCATTTCTTTTAAAGGAACATTATCTAATGTTAAAGGTAGTACGATATTTTCACCGATTGTTAGTGTATCTAGTAGGTTAAAGTTTTGGAAAACAAATCCTAACTCTTGGCGGCGGAAAATAGCTAACTTCTCTCTACGAAATGTGTGCGGTTTTTTTCCGTTAATCACGACATCACCAGCAGTCGGAGAATCAATGGTAGAGATAACGTTTAAAAACGTAGATTTACCGCTACCAGATGGTCCCATGATCGCAACGAATTCACCTTTATCTACATGTAAATTTATATTTTTTAAAGCAGTATGAGGGACTTTTCCTTCATACACTTTTGAGACATTTTTTATGTGTAATACTTCTTCCATAATAATCACCTTTCTAATTTTAAAACTTAATGTGTTGTGATAATTTTTGCATATAGAAGGAACGAATTAAAAGGAAAAATAAAATTTCAACTGTTCCAAAAATCATCAGTACGACTGTAATCTCAGCGAAGAACGAGAGATGTAAAATTTCTTGTAGCATCTTTGTCGCAAACATCGTATGGATCGATGCCATAATGTATGGAACAAAGAATAAAATAGCAAGTTGAATTGTAGCAGATCGTTTCATTTCGGCTTCTGTTAAACCAATTTTTGTAATCGTTACATACTTTTCTTGCTCATTTGTTAAATCTGTATACATTCGGAAGTAAAGAACACTGCCAGCACCGATAAAGAAAATAACTCCTAGGAAAGTACCAATTAAGAAGAACGAAGCGACATTTAGTTTTGCTTTATATAGAGAATCACTCGCTTCACTTGCGTGGAAAGGAGGATGCTCTGCTTTGATCGCTTCACTTTCATTATAAATTTTTGTTGTAAATGCCGAACCGATGTTATGTGCTTTTTCCCAATCGTACACTTTAAAGCTATATACACTCATTTGTTTTGAAATGGTGGATAATGCTTCTACATTTTCATCAGATAGTATGAGCAATTGGTATATTAAGCGATTTGGGAATGGATTATAACTTTTATATTCTTTCACTTGTAGTTGTAAATTGTTTTGAGTAAGTGTAAGAGTATTTTTTTTGTCTTTATTATGAAGCGTTCCAATAACTTGATCATCTAAGTCTGTCATAAGAATATAAGATTCATTCTTATTTACCGTGAGCGTTTCCCAATTTAAAGCCTTAGCAAGTACATTATAGTCACTTTGTTTAATGGCGTAATAGAGCTGCGTGTTATCTTCAGATGAAGATACTTCATATATATCTGTTTTAAATTTTGTATAAGTAAAGTGCTCTTCAATAAATTTTTGTTCTAACCAGTTTAAATGTTCATCCGCTAACGTATTTTCAGTATGAGATAAATAAGTAAACGGGAAAGGGTTTTTCCTAATTTCATCAAACTTTGTAAACTTCCCGAATCCATATAAGAAGGTAATCATTGTAAAAGCGAGAGTCGATAGCATTGCTACAATAAAGAGCATGTTAATGTTTGTCCGAATACGCGCTGCTAAATCAGAAATCCAAAGCATATTAATACGTTTCATATAAAATTTTCTTCGCGTCTTTAATATACGAATGAGCAAGAAGCTAATCTGTGAAAAGAAAAAATATGTCCCAGCTGAAATAAGCGATGGAATGACAAATATACTAGAGACCGCATATAAAAGCCCAATGATGTCACCTAACGACATAAAATACAGTGGATTGGCTGCTAATACATATCCAGTTATTAAGCATGTTGCACCGAATAGAGAGATGAGCACGGATGCTTTTCTTTCTTTTTGCTGTTTTCCTTCTTTTAAAAGTCGTACCGCTTTTCTTGTACGAATGAGCATCGGTGTAAAAGACGATACGAGAATAAAGAGACCGAGAAAGATTACTATTGTTAAAATGATAGCACCTGTAGGCCAATATAAATATAGACCTGGTACATGCGTAATTTTTGCGGTAACTAATAAAAAGAACTGTGAAAAGACAAGTCCTAATTGAATACCAAAAAATATAGAAAGAATACCGATTAACATGTTTTCTAAAAAAATAAGTCGTTTTAGTTGTTTTTGAGATATACCAAGTACAGTTAAAATCCCGAACTGTTTTTTTCGTACTTTTAAGAAAGTACCGATCGAATATAGTAAAAAGAAAAATGAAAAGAACACAATGACAACCTCTGAAATTGTCATTAGTATGTTCAGAGCATAATTAATGTCTGTCATATGCAATTTCGGATGAAATAAATAAACTGCAAATGAGAAAAAAATTGCGATAGAGAACGCACTGCTTACAAAATAGGCGAAATAAGCTCTGGCGTTCCTTGTGACGTTTTTAAATGCAAACTGCCAAAATGTCATTCACCTAGACCTCCTAGTAGGATGAAGACGAAAAGGATATAAGAGATATCCTTTTCCCCTATTAAATACATTCATAAAATTTAACCATTCGTATACTCTGATAACTTTTGCATGTAAAAAGAACGAATGAATAAGAAAAAGACGATTTCAACTACGCCAAAAATAATAAGAACAGCTGAAATTTCTTTGAATAGTGATAGATCAATTACATCTTGGAGCATTTTTGTTGCAAACATTGTATGAATGGATGCCATAACATATGGAATGAAAAATAAAATGCTAAGCTGAATAGTAGCAGATCGTTTCATCTCTTTATCTGTTACACCAATCTTAGAAATCGTTATATATTTCTCTTGTTCGTTCGTTAAATCTGTATACATTCTAAAATAAAGAACGCTACCGGCTCCAATGAAGAAAATAACACCTAAAAATGTTCCGATTAGAAAGTATGCAGCACTACCAGATGTGATTCTGTATAATGAACCTGCTGATTCATAGGAGCGTATAAGAGGGCCTTCGTATTGGAATTCCTGTCGATCTCTTTGTATTTTTTTCATAAAATCATCAGCAATTTCATAAGTCTTTTCCCAATTTTGTACTTTATAATTGTACGCTGTTACGTGCTTTGTTGTATTTGGTAAGTTGTTTACAACAGAGTCAGGTAAAATTAAAGTTTGGTATGAAAAGTTAGATGGAATGGCCCCTGCTTGTTCATAGCCTTTTACTTGTAATTGCGTATTTGTGCTAGAAAGTGTAATAGACTTTCTATTGTAGCTTGGCTCAAATTCGCTGAATAAGGTTATATAAGCGTTACCTGTTAAGATGTATACTTCATTTTCGTTCATGAATAGTTGTTTCATTCGCAGGGAAGCTGCGAGTTTATTATAGTCACTTTGTTTTATTGCATATATGTCATTATAAGCTGTTATACCTTCATCTTCTTTCAATGGTGTTTCATATAAATCAGCCTTTATTTTTTTATAAGAGAAATTCTCTTTTTGTAATTGTTGTTCAAGCCAATTTAAATGATTGTCCACAAAAGGATTTGCTTCATAAGAAAAATAAGAGAATGGAAACGGTGAACTTCGCGTAACCTCTAGCTTTGTAAACTTTCCGACCCCATATAGGAACGTAATCATTGTGAAAGCGATTGTAGATAGCATCGCTACAATAAACAACATATTAATATTCGTTCGGATGCGGCTTGCTAAATCCGAAATCCACAGCATATTAATTCGTTTCATATAAAACTTTCTTCTTTTCTTTAAAATATAAATAAGTAAGAAACTAATTTGAGAAAAGAAAAAATATGTCCCAACTGTCACAAGTGATGGGATCACAAAAATACTTGAAACCATATATATAACGCCTACTTGCGGGTTTATTGAGAAGAAATATTTAGGGTTTGCAGCTAAAATATAACCACCTAATAAACAAATCGCACCAAATAGAGAGATGAATATGGATGGTTTTCTTTCTTTTTGTTTCCCACTATTATTCGTTTTTAAAAGGTTTACCGCCCTTTTCGTACGAATCAGCATTGGTGTAAATGAAGATACGGCGATAAAGAGACTCAGAAATACAATTGTTGTTAAAATAAAAGCATTCGTTGGCCAATATAAATATAGTCCTGGTAGATATGTAATTTTCGCTGTTACTAATAAGAAAAATTGCGAAAAGACAAGTCCAAACTGCATGCCGAAAAAGATAGATAAAATACCAATTAACATATTTTCAGTGAAAATGAGTCGATGTAATTGCTTTTTTGATATACCTAAAACGGTTAACACACCAAATTGCTTTTTCCGAACTTTTAAAAACGATCCGATTGAATAAAGTAGAAAGAAGAACGAGAACAAGACAATGATAACTTCTGAAAAAATCATTAATCCTGAAATTTCTGAGATCATACTGAAATTTTGTAATTTAGGATGAAATAAATAAACAGCAAACGAAAAGAAAACAGCAATGGAAAAAGAACTGCTTACGAAATAAGCAAAATAAGCTCTGGAATTACGTGTTACATTTTTAAAGGCAAACTGCCAAAATGTCATAATACGTACCTCCCGCTAGAAGACAAATATGTAGTTTTATTGCAAAAAATGTATGAGAGTAAGTTCTCATACATTTTGCTAGCATATGTCACGATCATGCTTCGGTCACCTTCTCCGTATGTTCTGCTTGATTATTTGCAGCGTTGTGGAAGATGATTTTAATCGTCGTTCCTTTCCCAACTTCAGAATCTAGTTTGACAGAGTGACCTAAATAATCACAAATTTTACTTACAATATAAAGTCCCATACCAGTAGATTCTCCGAATGTACGACCGTTTTTCCCAGTGTAAAACGGTTCGAATACTCTTCGAATATCTTCTTGCGGAATACCAACACCTTCAT
>NZ_JAKUFF010000129.1:0-6758 GCF_022663305.1 Bacillus cereus group sp. BfR-BA-01408
TTTGTGTTTAACTTTTTCTCTATTTCACCCATGATGAAAGTTAATAACTTTTTTTGAAACGATAATGTGCTGTTACTTTTAAATAACGCCGCGAAAAATGGTTTATGTTCTTTGAAGTATTCAAACCATATGATCGTTCCTTCTATAAACCCTTTGTTTTGTTTCTCATAGCATATTTCTTTTAATTGGTCTAAATGATCGTCCACAATTTTATCTAATAAATTGTACTTATCTAGATAGTGTAAGTAAAAAGTTTTTCGCCCGATGTTTGCTTTTTCGGTAATGTTTTTTACTGTAATTTCGTCGAAACCATCTATAATTAACATTTCTATAAATGCCGATTGAATGGCGTTTTGTGATTTTATAATTCTTCGATCGATTTTCTCCATATGGGTTCCTCCGTTGTTGATACACATATTTCTGTATGTGTGTATTATGACCCAAATGCGTAAATGTGGTCATTGAAACAAGTGGTTGCTCGCTTTATTATAAATATACACGTGAGTAATAACTCTCACAAGTGTAAAATTAAAAATGAGATAAAGGTGGTTTTATATATGGCAGTTACGAAGAAAAATGTACGATTTTATGCAAGAGGTTTACAAGTTGCAGGTATTTTGAACATTCCCGAAGGTGCTGAGGAAAAGAAACAAAATGCAGCGATTGTTTGTGTGCATCCAGGTAGTAGCTGTAAAGATCAAACAGCAGGATTGTATGCGGAAAAGTTAGCAGAACAAGGTTATGTAACGCTTGCATTCGATGCATCATATCAAGGTGAAAGTGAAGGGGCACCGAGATATATTGAGGAACCAGCTGCGCGTGTTGAGGATATTCGCTCAGCGGTAGATTATGTAACTACCCTACCTTATATAGATGAAGAACGTATCGGTGTGTTAGGGGTTTGTGCAGGCGGTGGTTATGCGGTAAATGCTGCGATGACAGAGCGCCGTATTAAAGCGGTTGGTACAGTTGTTGGTGCAAATATCGGCCGTTTAAATCGTGAGTCTAACCCGATTGGTGTGTTAGAGGCAATTGGTAAACAACGTACTGCTGAAGCGCGCGGAGCAGAAGAAATGATTACAAATTGGATTCCTAAAAATCAGGAAGAGTTAGCGGCAGCAGGTATGACGGATATAGATATTGTAGAAGCGGTTGAGTATTACACAACGCCGCGAGGTCAAAGTGTGAACTCTCCAAACAAATTAAACTTTACAAGTATGGGATCGGTAATTGGTTTTGATGCGTTCCATTTAGCAGATACGTTATTAACGCAGCCGCTGCAAATTATTGTCGGCAGCAAGCAAGGCGCATTCGGTTCTTATAAAGATGGTCATGAGCTTTATGAGAAAGCAGCCTCAGAGAAGAAAGATTTACTTGTTGTGGAAGGTGCGAGTCACTACGATTTATATGATCAACCAGAACCAGTAAAAATTGCGGTTGAAAAATTAACAAGTTTCTATAACGAAAATCTGTAAAAGGAATGTTGTTTTGAATTGCACCTCTAATTGTTAGATTTGCGTCTAGCAATTAGGGGTTTTTATTGTGAAGATTGCAGTGCTTAATATTTACGTTTAACGTGCATAACAAGATATAATAGAAGAAATACATAAGGAGGCACGCTGTGAAGAATCGTCGTTATTTCAATATATTTACTATGTTACTTGTATACACACTACTTATGTTTTACATCGGCTGGAACGGATGGGTTTGGCTTCATACGGTATTTGGCTGGGAGTCTTGGGGATATTACGCTTTCGTTGTTGGCTTCATTTCATATGCGTACATTCTCGTGCAAGTGTTTAAGTTTTTGCCATTTCTACGAACGATAGGTTCGATTTGGTTTGCGGTTATACAATACGCGCTTATGCTATTGCCTTTAGCTAATATTATGGTCTTTCTTTTACAGTTTTCAGTGGAGAAAGAAGCGGCAATTATTTGGACAGGGGCGGCTGTGTTAGCTGCATTTATTTTAATCTTTGCGTACGGAGTATTCAACGCATATAGCACGGTAGTAAGAAAATACGAGGTGCACATACCGAAAAAAGTAGAGGGACGTAAAAGCTTACGCATTGCAATGGCTTCTGATATGCATTTTGGTAAATTGTCTGGCGTTTCGCATTTAAAAAGACTTGTCCATCATGTAAATGAAATGGAGCCTGATATTATTTTACTGCCAGGAGATATTATCGATGATCATCCAGGTGTGTTCATTCAAAAAAATATGGGACATATTATGAAACAGATGAAAGCTCCACTAGGCGTATATGGTGTGTTAGGAAACCACGAATATTACGGGCGAGCAGTTCCAGAATTTATACAAGAGATGGATAAGATTGATATTCGCATTTTATTAGATGAAGTAATTACAATTGAAGATCAGTTTTATCTCGTTGGAAGAAGAGATAAAACTGAGCGAGATCGCCAAAGTTTTGAAAATCTTATGAGTGCGGTAGATAAAACGATGCCAGTTATCGCAATGGATCATCAACCATTCGAGTTAAAACAAGCAGCGGATGCTGGCGTAGATTTACTATTATCCGGTCATACGCACCGCGGACAAATGGCGCCAAATCATATTGTAACGAGAAGAATGTACGAACTAGACTGGGGATACGCACAAAAAGGTGCATTCCACGCAATTGTTTCTTCTGGTTTTGGATTTTGGGGACCACCGCTTAGACTTGGAAGTAGATCTGAGGTTGTACAGGTGGATGTTACGTTTGAATAAGTGTATGTAATAGAGAGCTAATGGCTCTCTATTCTTACAAATAAAAAAGGCTCCATATAAGGAGCACTCAATAAAAATAAATGAATTAAAACAAATAACAGACATGTATAATATACAACATTTAAAATTCAATATCAATATATTTGAATTTAATATTGTATTGGTGTCGATTTCATAAAAGAGTTAGGATTATAAGATAAAGGGGGATTATAAGTGATCATATCAGATGTACTATACGGAGAATTTGAAGTGGATCAAGTGGTAGAAGAATTAATCTTAAGTAAGTCTGTGCAAAGACTAAAAGGTATTCATCAAACTGGCGCAAGTTATTTAGTGAACAAGGAATGGAATGTAACGCGCTTTGATCATTCAGTTGGTGTTATGTTGTTAGTTAAAAAGCTAGGTGGTTCAGTAGAAGAGCAAATTGCAGGTTTACTGCACGATGTATCGCATACTGCTTTCTCCCATGTGGTTGATTACGTTTTTGATAATAGAAATGAAAGTTATCATGAAGAGATATTTAGTTCTGTTGTGAAACACTCAGAAATTCCAGCGATTCTTGCGAAGTATGGCTATAACTATGAAGAGATTTTGTTAGATGATTCGAAGTGGACGTTATTGGAAAGATCAGCGCCCGAATTATGCGCAGATCGAGTGGATTATACGTTACGAGATATGTATACATATGGGTATATTTCTTTAGAAGAAGCTCACAGTTTTTTAGAAGATGTAATTGAAGTAAACGGAAAAATGGTCCTTCAAAACATCGAAATGGCAGAGTGGTTTACAGAAACGTATTACAAAGAAGTCATCGATTTCTTTATGCAACCAATGAATAGTTACGGAAATGATATGTTAGCAAAAAC
This sequence comes from Bacillus cereus group sp. BfR-BA-01408, assembly GCF_022663305.1. Taxonomy (NCBI): domain Bacteria; kingdom Bacillati; phylum Bacillota; class Bacilli; order Caryophanales; family Bacillaceae; genus Bacillus; species Bacillus cereus group sp. BfR-BA-01408. The sequence goes on from NZ_JAKUFF010000129.1 coordinate 3,595, forward strand.
GCTAAAGTTAGCTCTACACAAAAAGGTTATTCACGCAGATGATTTTCTTCTTGAAGATGATGAGCTAATTTCGAAATTGCAGCAATGTAGTGATCCGGAAGTACATGCTTTAGTAAGCAAAGTTCATCCGAATGTAAAAGTAAAAGAAGATAGAAATGATTATGATTTATATCAGAACAATAAAGTCCGTCTTATTGATCCGTCGTTACTTCGTGAAGGGGAAGTCGTTCCATCGTCTGTTGTGTCAGAAAACATAAGGAAGATGAGTGAGATTGCTTATGAAAAAGCGGTGAGAGGGATGTATGTGAAGGTGGTTTCGGATTAAAAAAGTAGAGCATCACCCCTAGATGCTCTACTTTTCCTACATCACTGATTAAACCAATTCCAAACCTCAATATCTCCAAGAGTCGCATAACGAACGTGAGGCGAGTTTTGTAATTTTAATAACTCTTTCGACGGTCCGGTAATGACGATCCCGTATACTTTTACACTGTTCTCTTTTACATACTCATAGCGTTTATCTAAGTTTAGTTCTTTTTCAGGAGTCCGAGTAGTTTTACTTACAGTTTCTTTATGTGTAGAAAGAATGCGCATCATTTCGATTACTTCATCTTCTTTTGTCTTCGGTCGTTCTGCTTCACTATCAGGGAGGTTTATATGTTCTGGAAATCCGATAACCTCTCCGCTATGCAAGATAAAATCTTCTTCATCTATTCTTTCTTGCCCTGTGTCTAAAGCGTACCATAAAGGAGTTGGCGGCATTTCTTGTGCTTCAAATACGCTATATAAAAGGGATTCTACTTCCTGTAACGTGTAAGGTTTGTCAAAAGATATCGCTACTTCTGCAACGGTGCCCTCATGTATCTTTCCGAGTGTATCCCAAACTTTTTTAGATATTTCTTTCAAATGATCATCTTGCTTGATTTTTGGGTGAACAAAGGAAAGTTTTTTGGAAAAGGGTTTGTTTTCCCATGATTTATTTTTGACAGTTACAGATGATAAGAAGCTACGCGTTGTTACTGTACCAATTGGAATTTCTTTTTTGCCGACCGTTTTAACTAAATTCATTTCATTTTCTGTACGGAAAAAGGGTTTAATCTTTGTACTGCCTCCAGCGGAACGACTATTTGGAATGGTTGCTTCTAGTGCGAGTGCTGGAATTTCATCTACTTCGACTAACTTTTTCATATTATAGAAGTAAAGAGAAGACGAAAAATGGCCGACAAAATAGATTGCAATACAAACGGCAAGGACAAAACTAACGGTTTGCCAACGTTGTTTCCATTTTATTTTCCAAAACGGGACTTTCAGGTTTTGTGGTGGTAGTCTTTTCTTTATTGGTTCATTCTTCAAAAGCAACTCATCTAAATAAGCTTCACACTCTTCACATGTCTCAATATGACTTTCTAACAGCTCTTGTTCATCATGCGTGAGTGTTCCGTTTTCGTATTTCTCCCATAGTTTTTTAAATGCTGCACAACCCATCTATATCACTCCTTTATGTTTCTCGTTTCTTTTCGTCCGCGGTGTAATTCAATTTTTACTTTCGCGAATGAGAGACCGGTCATTTCTGCTATTTCCTTATACGAGAATCCGTAGTAATCTCGTAGTAACAGAACATTTCGTCTTTCGAGCGGAAGAGAAGATAAACTGTCTAACCAACTAGCAATCTCATGTTTTACGAAATATTCATGTTCTGTACTTGGTACGTTTGGTAAATGGAATTCTTCCACTGTAGTTGTTTTATATTTTTTCTCTTTTCGATACCAATCGATAAAGGTGTTGTAGGCAATTGTAAATAACCACGGTCTAATTTCTTCGCCTTTGTAATAGTCAATATGGACGAGCATTCGGTAAAAGGTTTCTTGCATGAGATCTTCAGCAAAATGAGAATCTCCGGTGAGGGAGAGAAGATAGCGAAATAAATCATGCATATGCTCTGTATAAATGTCTTCTAATGATTGTTTACGTTTCACTAATTTCCCTCCCTTCATACATAACAACGAAATACATATAAAAAAGTTACATTTGTTTTTAAAATTATAGTAAAAAACGTCAAGAATTGGATAAGATTCTCTTTTATCATAATACATATAAGGCGGGTGAACAGAGATGGAAAGCTATGAAACACAAATTCAAAGGTCCATTGATTATATTGAGGAAGATGTAATGGAAAAACAGACGCTGCGTAATTTAGCGCGTATTGCAGGTTTTTCTGAGTCGCATTTTCATCGTGTATTCCAGGCGTTAGTAGGTGATACGGTAATGGAGTATGTTCGAAAGAGGAGGCTAGCCCGGGCAGCTTATCAACTTTCTCATACGGATGAAAAAATTATTGATATCGCATTTGAGCATGGCTTTCAATCTCACGAAACGTTCACGAGAGCCTTTAAAAAATTATTTCAAATGACACCGAGTGAATATCGAAAGCAAGAAATAGAAACACCGATGTATTCCAGCGTGAATGTAAAGCAAAGAAAATTAAATCCGTATTTAGGAGGCATACAAATGGAATATCGTATTGTAAATAAACCAGAATTTTTAGTGGCGGGTTATGAACTGAAGACGACAAGTAAAGAAGGGAAAAACCATCAAGACATTCCAGCATTTTGGCAAGAATATTTACAAAAAGATCTTGGAACGACAATTCCGAATCGTAAAGATACGAGCCAATGGGTAGAGCTTGGATTATGTACTGATTTTAATTTAGAAACAGGGGACTTCACGTATATTATTGGAATGGAAGTTACAGACTTTGAAAATGTACCAGATGGAATTGCGAAGCGTACGTTCCCATCGGCTACATATGCAGTATTTACAACGCCGAAAGTTCCTCATGAAGAAATGGTGTCGTCTATTCACCAAACCTGGAACGCAGTATTCTCAGAATGGTTCCCCCATTCAGGCTATGAACATTGCGGCGTTACAGAGTTTGAACTATACGATGAGCGTTGCCACGAAGATAAAAGTGAGTTCGCTCAAGTGGAACTTTGGATACCGGTGAAGAAAAAATAATAGAGTGAGGGCGAGTCATTGAGAAATGGCTCGCTTTTTTATTTCGTGAAATTTCAATTGGCGCGGGCGGAATCGTTGTTTTTCAGGAGCTTTGCATATAAGATGGGGTGTTATTGTTGTCAATTTTTGTCGGTAAGTCGATATATTCA
>NZ_JAKUFF010000130.1:0-6556 GCF_022663305.1 Bacillus cereus group sp. BfR-BA-01408
ATTTTTATTTGATGTAGCGTGACGAACGAAATGGTGCTGTAGTGTACAAATCATCTCTTCGTTATCAAACAAAAGAATATTTACTCCTTCGCATGCCTCCTCTTTCGGTAAAAAGGATAAATAATTATGACAATACATACAATCATATAAAGAGTAATGAAGTGATTGCAATGCCTCTGTTAATAAGGAAAAGACAGAGTCAGGTAATTCCTCAAGCCATTCCGTATAGCTAAGGAGTAATTTTTTACGAATGCGTATCATTTCCCCATTTTGCAAATGGTGCTGTTCGTTGGCAATTTGTAATATATCTTGTTCATAGAAACGAGCTGGTAGCCAGTTGTTGTTATATAAAATTTCAAAGCCATCACCGGCAATATCTTCTAATAAAAATGCTTCCTCATTTTCATCATCAAAGAATACCCATTCATTGTTTATATATTCTACATTACCGACTGTATGAGCGCGAGGTTGGTTATATAAAATATGGTTACGTTGTATCATACACGATTTCTCCTTTATGAAAAGTAGTTATTTCTGTTATAGACAGTTCATGCGTTCTTTATAACTAGACACATCTACACATAGGTGGGCATACAATAAAACACGTTTTACTGAGTGAAGATGCTATTCCATATGTGGATAGTAGGTTATCGGCAATTTTTTTTATTTTTAAATCCGCACTCTTAGGGTGGGGATTACTGCACGTTCAAGAAAAGAAATAAGATGGAAGGATGATTTATATGTGCGGGATTACAGGATGGGTGGATTATAAACGCTCATTAGAAGGAGAACGGGACGTCGTTACGAAGATGGCTGAGACGTTAGCGAAGCGTGGTCCAGATGATAATAAAGTTTGGATTAAAGGCAATGTTGCATTTGGACATAAACGGTTAATCGTTGTTGATCCTGAAGGTGGGAAACAACCGATGACTTGTTTAAAAGGTGAAACGAATTATGCAATTTGCTATAACGGTGAACTGTATAATACGGAAGATATTCGAAAGGAACTATTAAGAAGGGGATATACGTTCAAAGGTCATTCTGATACGGAAGTGCTATTAGCGTCGTATATGGAATGGAAAGAAGAATGTGTCGATCATTTAAACGGTATATATGCGTTTGCCGTATGGGATGAACAGAAAGAACAAGTGTTTATCGCGCGTGATCGATTAGGTGTAAAACCACTATTTTATAAATATGATAGTGGGCGATTACTATTTGGTTCAGAGTTAAAAGCGATATTGGCGCACCCAGATGTGAAGGCGGAAGTGACGTTAGAAGGATTATCCGAAATATTCGGCCTTGGACCATCTAGAACGCCTGGTCACGGTATATATGCTGGTATAAAAGAATTACGTCCAGGTCATGCGATGACATTTTCAAAGAACGGTTTATGTATATGGAGATATTGGAATGTAGAAAGTAAAAAGCACAAAGACTCCTTTGAAGAAACAGTAGAGAAAACACGCTTTTTATTACAAGATGCGATTACAAGGCAGCTCGTTTCTGATGTACCACTGTGCACTTTTCTATCTGGTGGTGTAGATTCGAGTGCGATTACAGCAATTGCTGCGAAAGAATACGAAAGATCAGGAAAAGGGCAATTACACACATATTCGATTGATTATGAAGATAATGACAAATATTTTAAAGCGAATGCATTCCAGCCAAATTCAGATGCACCATTTATTCATTTGATGACGGAGACGTTTCAAACGATTCATCATCGATGCGTCATTTCAAATGAACAATTGGCGCAGTATTTAACAGAAGCTGTACTCGTTCGTGATTTGCCTGGTATGGCAGATATTGATTCGTCATTATTATGGTTTTGTCGTGAAATTAAACAAGATTTTGTCGTCGGTTTATCTGGGGAATGTGCAGATGAAATATTTGGTGGTTATCCGTGGTTTTATAGAGAAGATGATTTACAATCGAGTGCATTTCCGTGGATGCGTTCTACAGAAGCACGTGAACAATTGCTAAAGAAGGAATGGAGAAATAAATTAAATTTACAACAATATGTACAAAGGCGCTATGAAGAGTCCATTCAAGAAGTTCCTATTTTAGAGGGAGAAAGCCCAATTGAAGCAAAGAGAAGACAATTATTTTATTTAAATATGGTATGGTTTATGACAACATTATTAGACAGAAAAGACCGTATGAGTATGGGCGCAAGCTTAGAAGTACGCGTTCCATTTGCGGATCACCGACTTGTCGAATATGCGTGGAATATTCCTTGGGAAATGAAAATGTATAAAAATCGCGAAAAAGGTCTATTGCGTAAAGCACTAGAAGGATTACTTCCAAATGACATCTTATATAGAAAGAAGAGCCCGTATCCGAAAACGCATAATCCGCACTATACGAAAGCAGTAACGGTGTGGCTACAAGATTTATTAACGGATAAAGGCTCGATTTTACACGAACTATTTGATAAAGAACAGCTGAGCGGATTAATTGAGTCAGGCGGCAGCGCATTTCAAACACCTTGGTTCGGTCAATTAATGACTGGGCCTCAGCTTTTAGCTCATTTAGCGCAAATTCATGTTTGGTTTAAAGAATACGGGGTAAATATTAAAGAATAGAAGAAAAGCGACTTACTTTATATGTAAGTCGCTTTTTATTAAAAAAATTGTCATATAAAATTCAAAATCATATTATAAAAAATACTTATTTAGAATAATTATTTTGACGTACTTATTATTAGTTGTTATAATTGGAAACAAATGTTCTTGAAAAAGATTCTCATTTATAAAATTGAGGTGTTATATAGATGGCAAAGAAAAAAATAGGTTTACTCGTAATGGCATATGGAACGCCAGAATCATTAGAGGATGTAGAAGCGTACTACACACATATTCGCCACGGGCGCAAACCTTCTGAAGAAGCACTCCAAGATTTAATTGGGCGTTATAAAGCGATTGGCGGAATTTCACCACTTGCAAAAATTACGAAAGAGCAAGCGCATAAATTAACAGATTCAATGAATAATATATTTACAGAGTATGAATTTAATTGTTACTTAGGATTAAAACATATAGCCCCATTTATAGAAGATGCAGTAGAAGAGATGAAGCGTGATGGGATTGAGCAGGCGATTAGTATCGTATTAGCACCGCATTATTCTACATTTAGCATTAAAGCGTATAATGACCGTGCTATTCGTCTTTCGGAAGAAATTGGTGGTCCTGTTATTGAACCAATTGAACAATGGTATGATGAACCAAAATTTATTTCGTATTGGGCAGATCAAATAAAAGAAACATTTACAAAGATTGAAGATAAAGAGAAAGCAGTTGTCATTTTTTCTGCGCATAGTTTACCAGAGAAAATTATTGCGGCGGGTGATCCTTATGTGAAGCAATTGCAGCATACGGCGGATTTAATCGCAGCAGCTGCAAACATTCAAAATTATACAATAGGTTGGCAAAGTGCCGGAAATACACCTGATCCATGGATTGGACCGGATGTGCAAGATTTAACGAGAGATTTATTTGAGGAGCATAGATATGAATCTTTCATATATTGCCCAGTTGGCTTTGTCGCAGAGCATCTAGAAGTTTTATATGACAACGATTACGAGTGTAGAGTTGTAACGGATGAAATAAATGCTGCGTATTTTAGACCGAATATGCCAAATTCACAATCTATATTTATCGATTGCTTAACTGAAATTGTTTCCAAAAAAATGAAAGAAGTAGTTGACAAAGATTTAGTTTTGAATAATAATTAGATTATAATAATTTTAAATAAATAATAATTACTACGAAAGAAAGAGGAGGATCCCCCTAGATGAATCCAAATAATCGTTTAACAACAAACCAAGGTGCTCCGGTTGGAGACAACCAAAATTCTCGTACAGCTGGTCGCCGTGGACCGGTATTATTAGAAGACTATCATTTAGTAGAAAAATTGGCTCACTTTGATCGTGAACGTATTCCAGAGCGTGTTGTGCACGCACGTGGTGCAGGTGCTCATGGTGTATTCGTTACGAAAAATAGCATGAAGCAATATACGAAAGCAGCATTTTTACAAAATGAAGGAACTGAAACGCCTGTATTTGTTCGTTTTTCAACGGTTATTCATGGTCAAGGTTCTCCAGAAACAGCTCGTGATCCACGTGGGTTCGCTGTTAAATTTTATACAGAAGAAGGAAACTATGATATCGTAGGTAATCATTTACCGGTCTTCTTCATTCGTGATGCAATTAAATTCCCTGATATGGTGCATTCTTTAAAACCAGCACCTGATACAAATATTCAAACGCCAGATCGTTACTGGGATTTCATGACGTTAAGTCCAGAATCTACACATATGATGACATGGGTATTTTCTGATTACGGTACACCGGCGAGCTATCGTGAAATGGAAGGTTTCGGTGTACATTCATTTAAATGGATTAATGCAGAAGGTAAAATTGTCTACATTAAATATCACTGGAAACCACAGCAAGGTGTACGTAACTTAAGTGCAAAAGAAGTGCAAGAAGTACAAGGAAAAGACTTCAACCATGCAACTCGTGACTTATTCGATGCAATCGAAAAAGGAAATTATCCGAAGTGGGATTTACACGTACAAGTGATGCAACTAGAAGAAACGGATTCTTTAGATTTCGATCCGTTAGATCCAACGAAAGTTTGGCCAGAAGATCGTTTTCCATTAATGGAAGTAGGGACAATGACGTTAAATCGTAACCCGAAAAACTTCTTTGCTGAAGTAGAACAAGTGGCGTTCTCTCCAAGTGCAACTGTAAATGGTATTGAACCATCTGAAGATAAATTATTACAAGGTCGTTTATTCTCTTATCCAGATACACAGCGTTATCGCCTTGGTGCAAACTACTTACAAATTCCTGTAAACTGCCCATATGCAGCTGTTCATAACCAACAACGTGATGGTGCGATGCAAACCAATCAAAACCCATCTACAATCAACTACGAACCGAGCCGTCATGCTGAAAATCCAGTTGAAGACCCAGCTTACCGCGATTCAACTATGAAAGTAGAAGGCTATGTATCTCGTGAGAAAATTGACAAACCAAATGACTTCAAACAAGCAGGTGAGCGTTACCGTTCATTCTCTAAAGAAGAGCAAGACAACTTAATTGCAAACTTAACAAATGACTTAAAAGACGTAAATGAACGCACGAAATTACTAGCTGTTTGTAACTTCTTCCGTGCAGATCAAGAGTACGGTATGCGTTTAGCGCAATCATTAAATGTTGATATTACGCAATATGTAGGAAATGCTCCGAAATAAATTGGAAAAGACGACTGTTAAACGGTCGTCTTTTTTTGTGTAAAAGATATTTTACATGATGGGTAAAAGGTGTTATACTCTTGTCAAATAAGTTTTACATATAAGAGGTGTATTTTGATGGATGTTTTGATTTTTATTATTGCGTTAAGTGTCTTTTTATTTGTAGTGTTTGCTATTATAAAAATGTTTATAGCGATTGGGAAACAAGGTGATGAGCGTGCTGTATTTATAAAAAACAAAGCGATGGCTGAGACGTTTCAAATTGCAATGGGGCTAATGGTACTTGAGATGATCCCTTTTATTTATCATCGTTTTAATGAAACGGTAGGAACACCGTTTAATCCAGTTCGTTTTTTAGCTGTAATAGCGATTGCATTTCTTATTATATTAAGTTTGAATAAAAGTAAGTATGGTGATTCGTGAGTGACACGGGGTATTTTACTTTTAAGTCATGTCGAAATTTGCTGGTAAATCGATATCCTGTGTCGAAACGTCGATATATTGAAATAATCGCTGATATATTTGAAAAATCGTCGATATATCCGAAGAATCGCCGATATATTCTACCAAATACTAGATGGGGTATTTCGAGATGCGAATATAAACAATATGTAACGGTTCCCCTACATTCGATAAAGCTAAGCAGCCTGAGTTCTACAATAGATAGGAACTCAGGCCTTTTTATGCGAAAAATTTATGAAATCTTTTTGGGACAAAACTGAGGACGAGGAAAAGTGCGATTTCACCTAAAATAGCGACAATGATATTAAATAAGAAGGTGCGGAAATTTGTAGTGATATGATTAAGAATTGCGTATTTCCAATAGGATAAGCTCATGAAAATCACTCCCTGAGGCATTTTTTATAGTATATAAAATTTGTTTCGTAAAAGTGCATGTCTTAGTTTGTGATTTGTAAAAAAACAAAACGAATTCTCAATATAATCTCAATAATTGAGCAAGAATAATGTGGAATATATTACCTGTATACTTGCATAAGAATAGAAAAGTTCACAAAACCTTTTTCTGAATTAACATAAAATTTACAAAAAACTAATAAATTGTTGAAATAATGCAAATGAAAATATATACTCGATATATACTTTTTACAAAAAAAGGATGTGACAAAATGGATTACACGTTTACTTAGCTTGGATAGGATTGATTCAGTTTACAGACTCAAAAATAATGAAGTGAGGAGAAATGTACATGTTTCGATTTATGAAATCACCAATCGGTATAGCTGTTGGGGTAGCAGCAGTTATATTGGCGTCACCGAAAGCGAGAACGGGGTTA
>NZ_JAKUFF010000131.1:0-6492 GCF_022663305.1 Bacillus cereus group sp. BfR-BA-01408
GGCGCTTTTGTTCTTCTTGTTGTTTACGAGCTTGCTCATCAGCGAGACGTTTTTCATCTTCTTGCTTACGAGCTTGTTCCTCGGCTTGACGTTTTTCATCCTCTTGCTTACGAGTTTGTTCTTCAGCTTGACGCTTCTCATCTTCTTGTTTTTGAGTTTTTTCGTCCGCTTCTTTCTTTTCTAGTTCTTTTTTCTTCTCGCTCTCTTTTTCTTCTGCATTGTTAGAAGTAACTTTTTTACTAGTTGCTGCTGTTTTTTCAGAAGTAGGGTTTGAAATGCTTGATAACGCACCAAAAATGACAAATAAAATAGCAGTGATAATAAATTGTTTTTTTGCTACACCTGTCTTTTTAATTACGGATAAGATTGCTAGAACAAGGAAGAAAATAAATAATATGAAACTTAAAGTAGCAAAAAAATCGATGACTGGGTGTTCAGATTTTGTAGTGCCCATTTCTGTTAAGAGAATCGAAATCATAAAAAGAATAACGGTAGGACGACCATATTGTTTTGCTTTTCCATTTTTCTTAAAGAATGAAATGATACATAGAACTAAAAGAATAAAAGCAATAAAAAATAAAGTTGCACCAATATTACTCAAAATTGCCATTTTTATACCTCCATTTGTAAGATTTTCACTATTGATTATATAGGAACTTATTGGATATTACACGATTTATATGAATTTAGAAAATTAGTATTTTTAATAGACTTATAAACATTTATTCAATATATAAGAAAAAATAGATATATTTCCTATTACGTTTTTAAACAAAATTCATAAAGTATAATATATCGATTGAAAGGGGGGATTTGAATGGAATTTCAATTGTTAGTGAATTGTATATTACAAGAAGGTAATGCTTACTTTTTAGTAACGAAGGTAGACGATGTAATTACGTTAAAAGTACCGATTACTGCGGGAGTAGCAGGTTTATTCTTAGCTTTAGGTGTACCAAGATGTTCTTAATTTAAATCTCTACAGTAGAAAGAGGAGGACAAGCCTCTTTCTACTAATACATAATTATTTTATGTAAACTAAAATGTTATTTTAGTAATAGCACATTTAGAATGGACATGCATATACTATAATGTTTTTTAAGTTATGAAAATTAAAGAGGTGCTATTATATATGAAAAGAAGAACATTTGATATTCCAGTCACATTACGAAGAGAGTGGTTTTTAATAGAATTAGCCCATTTAACGAAAAAATATGGAATTGAAATTGCAACTAGCAAAATGGAAGCTGCACCGTTTTTAAGAGATCAAGTTACGGAATCAAAAATAGGATCAGGCCTCCAATATGATAAATATGATGATGAGTATATCATTGAAAATTAAAGGGTACCAGCAAAAATAAATTCCTTTATAACAAAATATAAAATAAAGCAGATTCTAAATATGGAATCTGCTTTATTATGAAATAATTCTAGTCAACTAGCCTCTTTCTAGTGTTTTTCCTACATATTTTTCTTGTGTTATTCCGAAAGATTCATGAAGAATGCGAGCATAATCTTTTGATTCTATTGGTCGTTTATTTTTGATGCCTTTAAAGGTTTCTGTATAATTTTTATTTGTTAATGATACGTGCCCATAATCAGTTAATTTACAAGTAATAGCCCCTTTATTAAAAGGAGATTCTTTATGTTCCACAATCACTTTTTGAATGTTATTCACCTTTTTCTCATCTATTGAATCTAAAGTAAAGGCATAGCCTATTTTCCATTCATCTGAAGGTTCAGATTGCAAGAAATTTGTAGATTCCCCGTTAGCTCCTTTTCTCATTTCTAAAATGTGTGTACCTTTTCGGGTCGTTTGTTTGCGAATTCGATATTCTCCCGTTTGAGAAGAGATGACTTCTCCGGTAAAGGGGACTGGATGTAAAGGTAGATGAGATGCAAAACCCGCGTCTATAACATAATCTTTATTATTATGATTTAATATGATAATGACATGACCATCATCGGGTTTCCATTTATTATCGTAAAGATCATAAACAGTACCAGCTACTTTATATACTTGAAACCCACAATCCATTAAAAAGTAATACAATAAGGAGTTTAATTCATAACAAAGACCGCCTCGTTTTTGAATAAGTAATTTTTCTACTAAGTTCTTTTTTGAGATATCTTTAATCGTACCAGCCATAATATCGAGATTTTCATAGGGAAGAATCAAGCCCATCTTTAAGAGGATTTCATTTAAATCATCAAATGTTACTTCTTTTACAGGAATTTTTAGTCGTTTAAAAAACTCCTTTTGTAAATTGGTCAACATAAAGCGTTCTCCTTTCTTTTTACAGAATTTTCTTCTGCTCACCGCTAGGTTAGTACTTCTAAAAGTTTAATTCAAGTCTGCGAAAATTATCATAATATATGTTTCTGAAAACCTTATTATCTATTTAGAAATTTCAGTTTAATCTTTCGGCGTAGGAAAGTCTTACAGCATAAGCTTCTATTCGTTTGTTTTGTATTAAATTAAATAAAAGTACATATCTTCATTCCTCTTTTTTTATAACTAGGTAGTAATAAAGTGTTATTTTTCTAAAGTTTTTTCAAGATTTGTATACTTTATATAGACAATGATGATTAAGAGATATTTGGATTTAGTACGGTTAACAATTATTGAGAAACTTTTTTATAGTGTTCTCTCAAAAGGAAGAGATAGAAACAAAGAGAATAACGTGTGTTAAGGAAGAAGGGGTACTAGTAATCTCTTGAGAATAGGGACAAGATTTTGTTTAAGTAAAAAGATTATCTAGTATTAAGAAAGAAGATAAAAAATTACAAAGAGCACCTTCTTTCAAAAAAAGTGGGGGGAGTAACATGCGATTGATGAGAAGATGTGTTGCCTTACTAATTGTATTTTTTATCATGGTTCCAATGATTAGCACAAATGTGCAAGCAGAAGTTGTAAAAGAGCTTAAAACAGGCTTTCCAAATCAAGAAGTCTTTACACCTGGAGATTGGTTTTTAGGGCAAAAACCTGCAAATTATGATGAGAATAAACCTCCAATTCTTTTTGTACAAGGAAGGAATGGGAATGCTGATAGTTGGTATGGAAAGACAGTGTATCACGATATAAATGATATGTATGACTATGCTTTGAAAGCAGGCTATCAAACAGTATTTATACAATTATATGATGCTGCTGGAAAAGGATCAGCTAGTCAGTGGGACAACGGAAAATTGTTAGCACAAAAATTAGAAGAAATATATAATCATTTCGGTAAAAAAGTTAATATTGTAGCACATAGTAAAGGCGGTATCGATACACAGGCTGCATTAGTAGGATATGGTGCAAATCGATTTGTCGGAAATGTTATCACGCTTGCGACACCACATCATGGATCAAACTTAGCTGATTTATCATATAGTTGGTGGGCGGGATGGCTTGCCTCTATATTAGGTCAAAAAGATGATGGTACGTACTCATTACAAATGGGCGAAATGGCAAAATTTCGTTCAACGATTGATAATAATCCAGCAGCTAAATTAAACCGTTATTATACAGTTACGGGAACTAGTTGGGGCCCTGTATTCTCGGCGTTATCCATGGGCGGATTATATTTGTCATCATACGGTTCAAATGATGGACTAGTAAATGAGTGGAGTGCTAAGTTGCCGTATGGAACTCATTTATTTACAGATTCCAGATTTGATCATGATAATATACGAAAAGGATCTGCTGTGTTCTCACGAATTGAACCATATTTACGTACATCAAATGTAGCCGTACCAGCTTTAGTAGCATCCAGCACTAGTTCAAATGAAAACATAGAACAATTAAATACAACTTCAAACCAAAACATTTTAGGCGGAGAATTGCCACAAAATCAGTGGATAGAGCAAACTGTTACAGTTGATAAAAAGTCAGAAGGAATCGTTTCTATATTAACTGCTTCGTCTAATGTAGAAGTACAAATGATATCACCAAAAGGAAAAATGTATACAAATAAGGATAGCGTTATAACTACTGGTGAAGAAGAATCTTTCTTTGGTGGTGCAACAATTAGAACATTTAAATTTGATAAAATGGATGTAGGAGAATGGAAAGTTAAAATGATGGCGAAGCAGTCGAAAGATGCATATCTAGTTATAAGCGATTACAAGAATGACGCACCATTTGTTCTTCAAATGCCTACCAAAGTTAAAGTAAATAAACCTGAGTATAAACTGAAAAAATCACCTGTAGCACCTGAAATGAAAGGGGATCTTTCCATAACAGTAAGAGTTGTGAATGAAGAAGGGAAACTAGTCTCTGAATTTAATGAATTGCAAAATGTTAATAACAATACATTTACTGGTGCTTTGAAGGACATAAAGCAACCAGGAGTATATAACGTTACGATGGATATAAAAGGGATGAATAAAGAAGGACTGCCTTATAATCGTACAATTGTTAAGTCGGTTTATGTGGAGAAGTAAGGACGAATAGATATTAATATAAAAGTGTAGAAATCTTGTGTTAGAAAGATTTCTGCACTTTTTTGATTATTATCCCGCTATTTGCGGGATAATAATCAGTGGGCGTTTATGTTCTATAAGAGAGACTAGAAATTGAAGAAGAGGATTAGTTATTAAAAAAAGATGCTGAGCTAGCATCTTAATCTAAGTCGGCTTTTTATTTACTTAATTTTGTTACAGTTAATTCAAGTGAATTTATACCATTATCACAAGTTACAATTTTTTGCTTATTAAAACCGCTGTTATTTCTAAGTTGAATGGTAGAATTTTCTGGTACCGTAACAATTGTTTCACCAACGAGTTGAAGACATTCGTTATTTGCTGAATTAGTCATTTGAATTGCGAAATCTCCTTGGCTATTAGCAAGGGGATTGTTATTTAAGAATATAGTCATGACTGGAATATGTGGAAATACAGGATTTAAAGTAGTGTTAATAGTTGAAATGAAAGAAACTCTATAATCACCAGCTTGACTAAATTGTATAGTAGTAGGATTTAGTAAGGAAACTCCTCCTGCTATAGGGCCGAAGTGATTAAATGGAAAAGGATCGCCAAAAGAAACAGTTATAAATTCAGTTTGCCAAAAAGCCCCATAAGCTGGACCGGATGGTTTATGTGAGCTGGGGGGACAGGGGCAGGAACATCTTTTAAACGATTTTGAAGAATGAAAGTGAGGATTCAATCTATTACCTCCTATTATTAATAGATTTAAGACACATAGTAGTTTATGTAAATGGGAGGAAATTTGTTTGTATGCTTGTACTATATAGAAGAAAAGATAATAGATTTGGAAGATAACGTGCTCAAATAATGAAATATAGTATTAGGATATTATTTGTGAAATTTTTGAAGGAGGTTAATGAATTGCTAGAAAAATGAGCCGAGGTTCTTAATAGATTGAAGTATAGGAGAAATGATTATTATATTAATTTCACTTGAAAAGGAAACATTATTATCTTCAGTTGCACTAATGTTATCGAGTAGTGAATTTCTATGATTTGAATGTTGGTATATTAGAGTCTTTAGTTATCGCTTTTTATTTATGTAGATGGGCAGGAAGAAGACGAAAAGTATCGAATGAATGTACATATGTAGCATTGTTTGCTTTTGGTGTGAATAATAGTAAAAGATACGTTGAAATATTTTAAACCGTAACGAAAGAACGATTAAATTATAGAAGGAGCAACTTACATGGAAAATATATTAAAGGTATCTTCAAAATCAAGCCCAAATTCAGTTGCAGGTGCAATAGCAGGTGTACTAAGAACAAGTGGCAATGTAGAAATTCAAGCGATTGGGGCTGGTTCTTTAAATCAAGCGATTAAAGCAATAGCAATCGCAAGAGGATTTGTTGCTCCAAGTGGTATCGATTTAGCCTTCGTTCCAGCATTTCAAGAGGTTACGATTAATGAACAAGAAAGAACGGCGATTAAATTAATTATAGGTCCTAGGAAGAAAAGGTAACTGCAGTAATTCACTATTGAAATGACATTTAACATAACAAACAAAAAAGTGTCACAAATGCTATAAACCAGGCATTTGTGACACTTTTATAGTTTTGTAAGAATAAAAACCTCTAAAACTGCTCATTCTTCTCCCAAGATTCCACAATATAATGTGCAATCGTCGGATTGAATCCTTTCCCAACTAAAAACATAATGGCAGCAACTTCTGTTAAAGCGTGTTTATGTGATGTATGTTTTGCTTCATTTAAACCGTAATCTACCCAAGGTTTTACGAAATCTAGTACAGGTTTCTTTAAAGGTAAGAACTGTGTACCGACAACTTGTTGAATTTGTTGTTGCGTTGGTTCTGTAATTGGTCCAGGTGGTAAGATTTGTGGCTGTGTAATATCTAATGTTGGTCCAGGTGGTAAAATTTGTGGTTGTGTAATATCTACTGTTGGTGGTTTAGGTGGTGAGACACGTGCGTCGTAGTTTGGTTGATACATTTGTTGTTGATATTGAGGTTGTTGTGGCTGAGTTGGGTATGGGTTTTGTTGAAACTGTTGTTCTTGAGTTTGTG
>NZ_JAKUFF010000132.1:0-5894 GCF_022663305.1 Bacillus cereus group sp. BfR-BA-01408
TAAGTTAGATGATGTATTAATTGAGAAGTATTTTTCTAAAATCGATATAAATGCTTTAGAACAAATGACGGATACGTTAAAGAAAATAAATAAGGTGATATTGGAAGAAAAACAGAAGGATCTTGATTGTAATGAGTAAGAACTTGAATGAGGTAATGAGTAGAAAGGAGGAGAAGCGTGTGATGAGTTACATACCAAATATGATGACGATAGCGAATTTTATTTGTGGGATATTGGCCATTTATTCTGTTTTCTTTCAAGATATGTATGGTGCAGTCATGTTCATTATTACAGGTATGGTATTTGATTTGTTTGATGGTATGGTGGCTCGGAAACTGGATGCTGTTTCGGAAATTGGCGGAGAGTTAGACTCATTTGCGGATTTAGTTACTTTTGGTGTGGCACCGTCTATTCTTGCCTATAGTGTCGCGTTAAAAGATTTGCAGTCTATTGGGATGATATGTGCGCTTGCTTACAGTATTTGCGGAATGCTTCGGCTTGCGAGATTTAATACACAACAAAGCAAACTCCCGACATTTATCGGAATGCCCATTCCATTTGCAGCAATGTGTCTCCTCATTTTATGCCTCTTAAATAAACCAGTTTCCGTGGCATTTGGCACATGCGTACTTGCTTATTTAATGGTGAGCAAAATCAAATTCCCTCATTTTAAAAAAGATATATCGGAAAGCTTGAAGTCCGAAAGATGGGAGTAATAGGAAAGGTAAGGAGCATAACATGATTCGTATGGCATTAAGATCATTTAACATACAAATATATTGTTTGCTAGGCGTGATGTTACTGGGATGGCTGATGACACCTTTTCGAGCACAGTTTGTAGGAATAAGCATTGGCCTTATAGTTAGTATGTACTGCGCCTGGATTTTAGGAAGGCGTATCGAAAAGTTTGGAAATAGCATCGTAAAAAAAGAAAAAGCACCGATGCTTGGCATGATGAATCGATTTGCAGCCGCCATACTCGGTGCGATTATTATGTATGAAATTGAACACCGTGAGTACATGTGGACATTTGCAGCTGGAATTATGGGTGGGTATTTCTTGGTTATTGTTAATTTGGGGTATTATAGTATGAGGGATGAGAAGGAAGAAATATGAAGAAGTTAAGGGATTGCTATATGGCAATCCCTTAACTAATTTAGTTCCTTAATAGTTTCCCTAGCAATTTCATTAGAAGCATCCAACTCTAAAATTTTATTACAAATTGCAAGTACCTTTTCATTCACGCTAACTGTTTTCTCTTGTCAGACTTCCATACTGTATTGATGAAAATACTACAAGGGTTGCATGTGAAGATTTAAGAAAAATTTTATATTTACCCCACTCTTTATTTTAAAAGTTTCTCCTATCCTATAAACAAGTTACATCAAGGAGGAGACTGAAAATGAAGAAGTGGGGATTGTTTATTTTTAATATATTCCCGATATTCGAAGACAAAGTAGAAGATTAAATATATGAACAAAGTACCGGTTCTTGAACTATGTTCTAAAATAATAGATGAAAATGTAAAGTTAGGGGATTCCACATGCATACAGGAGTTTTGATTAGTTATTTGTATACGTATTTTTTCACTATAATTTTTTGTATTGTGTTTCAAATTGGATGTTATTTTAAAGCGAAAAACAATATATCTATTCGGCATTTTTTATGGGTATATGTTTTTCTATTCTACCTTTCGCTAGTGTATAAAGTGACGCAAATCGCGACTGTATGGGATATAAGTAGATATGAAACGTGGATTCGTGTCAATCAAATTAATTTGACTCTATTTGATACGGTAGGTAGTACGACGTATCTTTTGAATATTTTACTGTTTATGCCTTTAGGTTTTTTATTACCGACCATTTGGCCGCAATTTAGAAAAATGAAAAACACTGTATGCGCGGGATTCTTTTTTTCATTGGCAATTGAGTTAAATCAATTACTAAATAATAGAATTACAGATATTGATGATTTATTTACGAATACTCTCGGGACGATTGTTGGGTATGTATTATATAAAGTATTATATACAGCATTATTTAAAATGATATTGAAAAGAGAGGGAAAAAAGATTGATATGAACTCTTCGCTAGTCATAAAATACGAGGCTATTTTTTGTTTAGTGTGTTCATTTGTAGGAGCGATGTTAATTTATTATCCAGCTTTGTTTGGAAGACCTGTAATTCTCCAATGAGATGTGTGATCTCGTTTATAAAATGATTCTCGTTCTCCACACCCAAACACAGTAAAATGTGAATGACGCATTCTCTTTTTCTAACTTAATAGATATAGTTTATGTATTACATGATAGGCAGGTGTAAATGTGTTACATGTTCAATTATCTCAATACTTACTAAAAGAGTCTAAACCAGCTCTTCATACAGATGAAAAACGAGTGTATATGTTAAAAGATGAAGGATTATCACCGTATCCTATTTATTTAAATCACCCTAGTATGATAGGAGTGGGAACGAATTGGAATCAGCATACAGGATTCGAAGAAATCATTAAAGGATTTATGGGTACACATAACAAATTTCCTATGTATATGTTATTTGAAACTTATTTATGTAGAGACTTTATTGAAGGATTTTTAGAAGAGAATAAACTTCAATTTGAGCTAGTTTTTACTAATAAGAAAAGGGATACGAGCTTTTTTAAAGTGTGCATTACCAATGGTGATGATATAACTACACTTATGAAGTATTTCTTTCAATCAGCACAAGATTCTCTCTATACGTTATTAAGCTATTCGGCAGACTGTAAGATTATCAGTAATCGTATTGGTGAGATTGAAATAAAGGCTGACAGTTTCTATCCAAGCTTTTCATTTATGTATGATGCGCAAGAATTATTTATTATTGGTGGAGAAGAAAAATGGTCTGATATCCATTATATAAAAAGATTTTTCCATCTTGAGCAGATTACAGATGAGCTAATTATTGATTTAAGAAAATGAGAGACGAGTAAACCCTCAAGTATAAAACGATATACTTGAGGGTTTTTTATGTATGAAGAAGGAACTTATATTATATATTTTATTCGTCGCTGCATGTAAGTCATTCGGTTTATAAAAACAATGTGTTGAATAGATCAGTAAAGAAGGCTTTTCTATTTTTCCCTAGAATGAACAGTAAGGTATAATCTAATTCCTTCATGTAATAAGGAGGCAGTGAAATTTGAACAGGAAAATTTGGTTTGTATTTACTTGTTTTGCTCTTTTAGTATCTAGTTATATTGTTGTCCAATATTTTATTATGGATGGATTTCAAACAGGGCTTGTAAAAGCGAAGCTTATGTATGGATCTAAATTAAGTGAGTTTTGGTATATGATGTTATTTATACATATTATAACTAGTATAGTAGCATTAGTAATTGGCCCTTTTACATTATCCACTCAATTTAGAGAAAAGAATATGAACCGTCATCGAATAGCTGGGAGAATTTATATGGTTGGTATATTATTAGGCGGCGTTTCTGGACTATACCTATCCTTTTATGCTACGGGAGGATTGGTAGCGAAGCTAGGTTTCGGTTTGTTATCCGTATTTTGGTTAACATCAGCATATCAAGCATTACATAGAGTTAAAAATAAAAAAATTAAAGAGCATCGGAATTGGATGATTAGAAATTATGCTTTAACCTTTGCGGCAGTTACATTAAGAATTTGGCTACCTTTGTTTATCGTTCTATTTGGGATAGAACATTTTGAACTTAGTTACGCTATTATTGCTTGGTTAGCATGGGTACCCAATTTAATTGTCGCAGAATTATTTATAAGACAAAGACTGAATAAAGGAAATTACGAGGAAAATGAGGATTTACATTTTTGATGTGAATGTGCTGTAATATTGAGGACGAAAATTTTTAAATAGCTGAATTACGTACAAAAATAGGATGGCCAATTGAAGCCATCCTATTTTTATTTGTATTACCAATTAGCAGTTTCCGTATTTTCTTTCAACCACTTCACCCAGTTCAAGTCCTCTACCTTAAGTAAACTTAAAGAAACACCCTTCATATCTAAAGAAGTTAGTAGCGTACCAACTTTTACGAATGTAATCTGTAATCCTTCCAGCTCACATAAACGGCGAATGTCATTTGCAAAAATGTATTGTTCCATTAGTGGAGTTGCGCCTAGTCCGTTAATGAGGATGGCGAAGTTGTCGCCTTTTCTCCAGCGGTAAATGCTTTTTAGTTTGTTCATTAGTTCGATCGCTAATATTTCAGAAGAGGATAGTGCCTCTTTACGGTACCCATTTTCGCCGTGGATACCAACGCCGTAAAATACTTCATCGTCGTTTAACGTGAAAGAAGCTTTTCCTTTCACAGGGTCATTTGCAGGTGAAAGAGCGACTCCTAATGTGTGTAGGTTTTCAGTGATAGAACGGCCGAGTGCAGTCAGTTCTTCTAAAGAGTGACCTTCAAGAGCGGCCGCACCAAGTATTTTTTGAACGAAAACAGTGCCAGCGACGCCGCGTCTTCTTTTATTAAAAGAAGCATCATCTTCAATTGAAACGTCGTCATTTACGATGATATGGTCAATTTTTCTTCCTTCTTCTTTGGCAATTTTTTCAGCCACTAAAAAGTTAGCTACGTCATCTTTAAAGTTTTTAATGATGAATAAAATACTCTTATCTTTTGGCATGAGGCGAGTTGCAGCAATAATTTGTTCCACTGTAGGCGGAGTGAAAATACTGCCGTTTACTGCCGCTGTAAGCATTCCTTTTCCTACATAACCAATATCAGCAGGTTCATGTCCGCTACCACCGCCGCTTATAATAGCGACGCTTTGCTTCAGTTTTTCAATATTTTTCACATAAATGATGTTATTTGTTTCGTCATAATTTACTTTGTCGTTATGTTCAAAATAAAAGCCATGCAGCATATCTTGAACGATATGTTGTACATCATTCATAATCTTTTTCATTGCTTTTGCCACCCTTTAATTACTTTGCTGATTGCTCCAGTAATAGTAGTAATTGATTGTTTATCATATTTTTCATGAGAGAAGACATAATGGAAGGATCTACTTCGCACTTGCTTTCAATCCAATCTTTTATCGTTCCAACGAAGCCGTGACTATAAAAGGAGGCAGTCGTATTTTTTGTCTCATCAGAAAGGCTGAATCCGCAGCTCACAGATAATTCATCAATAATCTTCATATATAAGTTTTTCGTATGCTCAAATAAATAGTGATTAAACGAGTTTTGTTCAATGACTTTAAAAGCATTTCGGTAAAATTTTTGATTTTCATAAAAGTAATCAAATAATAAATCAAAAATGTTTTCCCACGTTTCATAGTCGAGAAAGTCGATAATGTTTTCTTTCGTTTCTTCTCTATAGATCCAGCTTAATAGTTCAAATTTATCTTTAAAATGATAATAAAAAGTTTGCCTACGCATTTGACAGTGTAACATAATATCGCTCACTGATATTTTATGAAACGACTCTGTTTCCATTAAATGTTTCAATGAGTTCGCGATTATCTTTTTAGAAATTATAGAAGAGGTCATCTGAATCATCCCTAGAATGTTAGTAATATGAAAATCCTACCCATAAATGAGAGCGGTGTCTTTAGACAGATTGTCCATTTTGTCCGTTTACTATAAAACGCTTTCATTTTAACATGAGTAGTAAGAAGAAGATTTCAAATATATCACAATATATTAAAGGAATTGAGGGAGAACTACAATGAAAAAGATTATAAATAAACCAGAAACATTAGTAATGGAAATGTGTAACGGAATGGTTATGGCTCATCCAGAGCTTGAGCTTTTGAAAAAATATAAAGTGATTAAGAAGAAAGAAATGAACGAAAATAAAGTAACGTTAATTAGTGGCGGCGGTAGTGGTCATGAGCCGGCACATGCAGGGTTAGTCGGAAAAGGAAT
>NZ_JAKUFF010000133.1:0-5881 GCF_022663305.1 Bacillus cereus group sp. BfR-BA-01408
CAAATATATCAGCGCAACTCCATTTATATCAGCGATTTTTCGAATATATCGACTTACCGACAAATACCGACATTCGTAGCAAGGTAAATATAAGAAAAAGCTGCCCCCAAATATACCTTCGGGAACAGCTCTCTCCTTTACTACATAAATCCTAACGCATATACAAGAACATATCCAAGCACCGATAAGCAAACCGAGCCAATTAGCCCTGCCACGAATGCTTTGCTTCCTAACTTACGGAACGTTTTAAACTCTACATTTAAACCAAGCCCCGCCATCGCCATTGCGATAAGCATATAAGCGATGACTACAATATATCCCGCAACAACTTCTGGAATAATCCCGAGCGAATGCACTGCACTCATCGCTAAAAATCCGAAAATGAACCACGGAATTGGAAGGTCGCGCCATGATCTCTTTTCTTTGCTACCTTCACTCTTACCAAACCATAATCCAATTAAAATCGCTACTGGTACAAGCATTGCAACGCGCGTTAATTTCACGATAACTGCGATGTCTACAGCCGTGCTTCCTCCTGGCGCCGCAGCTGCGATGACATGAGCAATTTCATGCAGCGTCGCCCCTGAGAATACACCATAACCATACGGAGATAGGCCAAGCACTGGATATAACAACGTATAAATAAGCGTAAATATCGTACCTAAAATTGCAATGATTGCAGCCCCAACTGCCGTTTCATCATCTTTTGCTTTCACTTGCGGCGCAATTGCCACGACCGCTGCCGCGCCGCAAATTGCTGTCCCGCATGCTGTTAAAATCCCAAGTTTCTTTTCTACCTTAAATACTTTCGTTAGTCCATATACAACGAAAATCGTAAATGTAATAACAACCGCAGCGATAACCAATACTTTCGGTCCCGCCTTCGCAATATCAACAAGATTTAATCGCATTCCAAGTAAGATGATCCCGAAGCGAAGTAATTTCTTACTCGCGAAATTCGTTCCTGCAATCGCATCATGAGGAACTCCAATTGCCGCACGCCAAACCATCCCAATTAGAATAGCAATTACTAATTGTCCCATAATATTTAAAAATGGAAGCTCCGCTAAATATTTCGCCACAATTGCGATTAATAATGTAATCCCAATCCCTTGCGAAAATCCAAAACGCTTCTTCTTTTGTATAACAAGTGTTTGTTCCACTTTGAACCACTCCAATAATCGTATTGGAACATGCATGTTCTTTCTACTTACATTATAAGAGAGTTTCTATAATAAGTTTAATACCAATACCAAATCTCTATCATCAGAAATACTTATGATAAGATGATAGAAAAAGAAAGGAGCAGATGATATGAACGTAGACATTTTAAAAATTTTTGTTACGGTTGTTGAACAGAAACACTTCTCTCGTGCAGCAGAATTATTAAACCTTTCACAGCCTGGCGTAAGTATGCACATTCGCAACTTAGAAAACGAATTTGGGACTACACTCATTCAACGATCCCCGAAGCACGTTCAAGTGACCGAGGCCGGAAACATATTATATATACACGCAAAGCAAATGCTCTCTCTTTACGAAGATGCTAAACAAGAAATTAACGAGCTACATAACGTTGTAACAGGAACGCTTCGCATCGGTGCTAGTTTTACAATTGGCGAATACTTACTCCCGAAAATATTAGCTAATTATGCCAATGAAAATCCACGCGTCGAAGTCCATACTTTTATCTCAAATACAGAAGACGTCTTGCAAAGTCTTCGATCTAATCAAATTGATATCGGCTTAGTGGAAGGGCAAGTCGTATACGCCGACGTTGACGTTGAAACATTTATGCAAGATGAAATGAAACTCGTCGTCCCGCCAAATCATCCACTGCTCGACACAAAGGAAGTGAATGAAAGGACACTCCAAGATCAAGTGTGGGTATTAAGAGAAAGTGGTTCCGGAACACGTGCTTATAGCGATCGCTTTATTCATCAACACCATTTAAAAATGAAACGATTCTTTACCTTTAGTAGTATCCAAAGCGTAAAGGAAGCTGTCGCTGCCGGGCTTGGCATCGCTATACTTTCTGATTGGACTGTACGGAAAGAGCTACTGGCAAAAGAACTATTCCACGTCGAAATTCCAAATGAACAACTCATCCGTCCATTCTCCATCGTGCGCGGCAAATATTTTATTCCGTCTAAAGCTATTCAAGTGTTTTTAAATCATGTAGATTACTTTGCGAAAAAACAGAGTTGACCTTCACATTAGTGTGAAGGTTTACAATACATGTAAAAGGAGTGAAACGCATTGCGAATCGGGGAGTTATCAAAAGAAACTGGCGTTAGCGAAAGATCACTAAGACATTACGAAGAAAAGGGATTACTCCCTTCGAAGCGCCTCGCAAATGGCTATCGTGATTTTGACGAAAGTGCCATCGAAAAAGTGGAGCTTATTCAAATGTACTTACAAATTGGCTTAAATTTAGAAGAGACGGCAAGGATGCTGCGCTGCCTTGAAATTGAACCGCACTTATACGACAATCCGTGCAGCAGCATCCTTACGCTTTATGAAGATAAACTTAATGAAGTAACAAAGCAAATTTCATTGCTTTCCAATATTCAAACGAATTTGCAAAAACACGTTTCACTCCTAAAAAAAGCAAAAGAAAAGGAATGATTACATGTTTGTTATACACGGCAGTTCAAGACAAAATGGAAATACGGAAGCTTTAACACATATGATGATTGCTGGAATTGAAACAGAACAAATTTATTTACGTGATCACACAGTTTATCCTATTACAGATCAGCGTCATGATGCAGGAGGATTCCAACCTGTAGATGATGACTACGAGCAGTTAACGAAGCGCATGTTAGAGCACAACACAATTATCTTTGCTACACCATTATATTGGTACGGGATGAGTGGTCATATGAAAAACTTCATCGATCGCTGGTCACAAAGCTTGCGTGATACATCCCTTCATTTCAAAGAAAAAATGAAAGGCAAAAAAATGTACGTTGTTATCGTTGGCGGCGATAATCCGAAACTAAAAGCATTACCGCTTATCTCCCAGTTCCAATACATCTTTGATTTTGTTGGTTCATCATTTGAAGGTTATATTATTGGGGATGCGAATGGATTAAATGAAATTCAAAATGATGCTGAGGCGCTAGCGAAAGCACAAATTTATAATAACGAATTCAAAAATCACAAGCTGAAATAAGTTTGACAAACTATTTAGACTTAGCAACACAAGAAGAATTAGAAAGCATGTTACAAGAATATCCTGGCACTATACTTTTTATTAGCCATGACCGTGCCTTTATTCGCTCTGTGGCAGACCATATTCTACAAGTAGACGAGAGTGAACCTAGAGTATTCCACGGTAATTACGAGCAATACACCAAGAGAACAACCGAGGATTCTGTAAACGTTACCGAACAAGAATTGTTACGATTACAAACAAAATTAACAGAAATCATCGGCCGAATTTCCATACCAAATCATCACGATGACATTAAATCTCTCGAACAAGAATACGAAACATTATTAATTGAAATCCGGAAATGTAAAGGAGCACTCTAATGTCTTCCCTATATATCGACGGGACCTTCCGCATTTCCCAAGAAATATTGAATCTTCGACATAGCATACAAAAAGCCGTGCATCAGCACGGCTTTTTACTTCAGATACGGACAGCAGTCCCGCTGACCGCAACCATTAGCATCCCTTCGCGAACCACTTCATAATCCACGTCGATACCAACAATTGCATTCGCATTTTTTTGTCTTGCGAAAGTTTTCATTTCTTCCATTGCGATGTCGCGCGCTTCTTTTAATTTACTTTCATAAGCGCCAGCACGACCACCGACAACGTCACGGACAGAGGCGAAGAGGTCACGAACGATATTCGCACCCATAATCGCTTCTCCATTGACGATATCGATATACTCAATAATTTCTTTTCCTTGAATTGTAGACGTTGTTGTTACAATCATACTTTATTACCTCCCATATGAGATTTTTACGTACTTATAGTGCACTAATTCAGCACAAATTATATTTACGAACTAAACTGCGCTTCGTATAACCTACTGTATCCCCCGCCTTGCTCAATTAATTCATCATGTGAACCTTGTTCTGCAATCCCATCTTTATTTACAACGACGATGCGATCTGCATTTTTAATCGTTGCAAGTCTGTGAGCGATAACTAACGTTGTACGACCGACAGATAGTTCAGCAAGTGATTTTTGAATCGCAAGTTCCGTCTCTGTGTCTAATGCGGAAGTCGCTTCATCTAATATTAAAATTGGCGGGTTTTTCAAGAACATACGAGCAATTGCTAGACGTTGTTTCTGTCCGCCTGAAAGTTTCACACCGCGCTCACCAATAACGGTATCTAAACCGTCTCGTTGTGAGTAAATTAAGTCTTCTAATTGCGCACTTTTTACTGCCTGCCAAATTTCAGCTTCTGACGCCTTTAAATTTCCGTAAGCAATATTTTCACGAATCGTTCCAGAGAATAGGAACACGTCTTGCTGCACAATTCCAATTTGCTTACGAAGTGAAGATAACGTCATGTCTTTCGTATCAATACCATCAATTTGAATGGATCCAGATGATTGCTCATAAAAACGTGGTAATAAGCTACATAACGTCGTTTTTCCAGCTCCAGATGGTCCAACAAAAGCAACTGTTTCACCTGCATGTATTTTCAAACTAATATCATTTAAAATCGGTTCTTTATTTTCATATCCGAACGTAATGTTGTTATATTGAATATCGCCATGTACATGTTTCACTTCCATTGCATCTTTAGAGTCTACAATATCAGGCTCTGTTTCAAGAAGCTCTACATACCTTTTAAAACCGGCAATCCCTTTCGGATAGCTTTCGATTACCGCATTAATTTTTTCAATTGGACGGAAGAAAATATTCGTTAATAGAACGAATCCGATAAATCCACCGTACGTTAATTCTCCTTGCAGAACAAACCATGTACCGCATATTAAGACGAAGAGCGTTACGAGACGCATAAGCATATAACTAATTGACGAATTTAGCGCCATAATTTTATACGCCATTAATTTCGTTGTACGGAAACGAGCGTTGTTCACAGCAAATTGCTCTTTCTCAAACTTTTCATTCCCGAATGCTTGTACAACGCGAATACCACCAACGTTATTCTCAATACATGCATTGAAATCAGCAACGTCTGAGAATAAACGTCTAAATGTACCTGTCATTTTTTTATTGAAGTACAGCGCTAACCATAATAAGAATGGAATAACGAAGAATGTTAATAGCGCTAACTTCCAGTTGATCATCATCATAAATGAGAATGCCCCAACTAAAGTCATTACAGCGATAAATAAATCTTCTGGCCCATGGTGAGCAATTTCCCCAATTTCCATTAAATCGTTCGTAAGACGTGAAATTAAATGACCTGTTTTATTATTGTCAAAAAATCTGAATGATAGCTTTTGAATATGATCAAATAATTTCTGCCTCATATCTGTTTCAATGTTAACACCAAGCATATGTCCCCAATATGTAACGACATATTGTAAGCCTGCATTCAACATATACACTGCAAGTAAACCGAAACAAGCCCATAAAATAAGCGTCCAGTTTTGCCCTGGCAATAACTTATCAATAAATTGATTTACGATAAGCGGGAAGCCAAGTTCTAGTAATCCTGCGACGACTGCACAAGAAAAGTCGAGTATAAATAAACCTTTATACGGTTTATAGTAAGAAAAAAATTTACGTAGCATATCTTCCCTCCATTTTCTAAAATTAAAAAGACTCTCTAAATGATAACCATTATCAAATAATTATTCAAGTGATTCGACTATGAAACTAAAATGAGGTTTGCGATAGTTGTCGTTTTTTGCCGGAAAGTCGATATATTTGAATAATCGC
>NZ_JAKUFF010000134.1:0-5384 GCF_022663305.1 Bacillus cereus group sp. BfR-BA-01408
GAGAAAAGGAAGTTGGATAGTATAAAGAGGCTGCATGAACTTCATGTAGCCTCTTTATATAGTGTTGCTGTTGTCGTTTTTTGTCGGTAAGTCGATATATTTTAATAATCGCTGATATATTTCGAGAATCGTCGATATATCTTAATAATCGCTGATATATTTTCAAACAGCAATCAATATAATTTCATTTACCGACAAACCATTATCTGAATTTCATCAACTATTAATCAGTTGCCTTCCTATTTAAAAACGACTACAATTTTACTGTTATAGATGAACGAAAAAATAGAATAGGAGGGGAGACTATGCCAAGGAAAGTATGGCTATTAGTAGCTGGGATGATTATTAATGTCACGGGTGCTTCTTTTTTATGGCCTTTTAATACAATTTATTTGCATGATCACCTAGGAAAATCTTTATCTGTGGCCGGAATGGTATTAATGATCAACTCGCTTACTGGTGTAATCGGAAACTTGCTCGGCGGTGTTTTATTTGATAAATGGGGCGGTTATAAATCAACTTTAGTAGGGATTGTCATTACACTCGTATCGATTTTAGGTCTTGTGTTCTTCCACGGTTGGCCTTTATACGTTGTGTGGCTAGCGTTAATCGGTTTTGGTTCTGGAATGGTCTTCCCATCGATGTATGCGATGGTTGGTACGGTTTGGCCAGAGGGCGGAAGACGAGCATTTAATGCGATGTATGTTGGACAAAACGTTGGTATTGCGATTGGAACAGCGTGTGGTGGATTAGTTGCATCGTATCGTTTTGATTATATTTTCTTAGCGAACTTTATTTTATACTTTGTTTTCTTCTTAATTGCTTTTATTGGATTCCGTGGTATGGAAGACAAGAAAGAGCCAGGAGTACCAAAAGAAGTGGAAACGAAAAAAGGTTGGTCGCTTACACCTGGATTCAAAGCACTTCTTATCGTATGTGTAGCATATGCTTTATGCTGGGTTACATACGTACAGTGGCAAGGGGCGATTGCAACACATATGCAAGAATTAAACATTAGCCTTCGTCACTATAGTTTATTATGGACGATAAACGGAGCGATGATCGTTTGTGCGCAGCCGCTAGTTAGTATGCTAATTCGCTGGATGAAGCGTTCTTTAAAACAACAAATTATGATCGGAATCATCATTTTTGCGGCTTCATTTATTGTATTAAGTCAAGCGCAGCAATTTACGATGTTCCTTGTTGCGATGGTAACATTAACAATTGGTGAGTTATTCGTATGGCCAGCAGTTCCAACGATTGCAAATATACTTGCGCCAAAAGATAAGTTAGGGTTTTATCAAGGTGTTGTAAATAGTGCGGCGACTGTAGGGAAAATGTTCGGACCGGTCGTTGGCGGAGCAATTGTTGATTTATATAATATGGAAGTATTGTTTATAGCAATCATGGTAATGCTTGTAGTAGCGCTTATCGCAACGAGCATTTATGATAAACGAGTAAAAGTAGAAGAAACAGTTGAAGAAAAAATTGCAGTTTAGTTTGACGGAACATGTTCACATGTTTTAGAATATATTTAAATAAAACAACCTTTGGAACAAGGGAGATAGCTCGGCTGTCGTAAGACGAATTCGTTAGTTATTCATAGTAACGATTAACCGAGAAGCCCCGCTTTAAGCAAGCTCTTAAGAGATTCTAAGCGAAGGGTAGTTCACTTAACTCATATTTGTAATAACAGTGAGAAGGAGTAGTAGTAATAGAAGCTGGTTTAGAGAGTTGACGGTCGGTGCAAGTCAATCCACGTTTCGTTATGAACTCGCCTTTGAGTTGCAGTTGTGAAACTAATAGTAGCAATTGCCGTTAATCCACGTTACGGATCTAAGCGAATGTATATTTGTACATTAATTTAGGGTGGTACCGCGGGAATCTAAAACCTCTCGTCCCTTTCTAGGGATGAGAGGTTTTTTGTATTTTGGGCGGTGAAAATAAATAGAATTTCAAGGAGGGTATCTCATGAGCTTTAATCATCAAGAAATTGAGAAGAAGTGGCAAGGGTACTGGGAAGAGAATAAAACATTCCGTACGCCAGATGAGACAGAAAAACCAAAATTTTATGCACTAGATATGTTCCCATATCCATCAGGTGCAGGCTTACACGTAGGACATCCGGAAGGTTATACAGCAACAGATATTTTATCTCGTATGAAGCGTATGCAAGGATATAACGTTCTTCATCCAATGGGATGGGATGCATTCGGTCTTCCAGCAGAGCAATATGCACTTGATACTGGAAACAGCCCAGCTGAATTTACAGAGCATAATATTAATACATTCCGTAACCAAATTAAATCATTAGGTTTCTCTTACGATTGGGACCGTGAAGTAAATACAACAGATCCAAACTACTACAAGTGGACACAATGGATCTTCCTAAAACTATTTGAAAAAGGCTTAGCTTACGTTGATGAAGTACCTGTAAACTGGTGCCCAGCACTTGGTACAGTACTTGCAAACGAAGAAATCATTGACGGTAAGAGTGAGCGCGGTGGACATCCAGTTGAGCGTCGTCCGATGAGACAGTGGATGTTAAAAATTACAGCTTATGGAGATCGTCTATTAGAAGATCTAGATGAGCTTGATTGGCCAGAAAGCTTAAAAGATATGCAACGTAACTGGATCGGTCGTTCTGAAGGTGCAGAAGTACACTTCAACATCGACGGTACAGACGAGAAGTTCACAGTTTTCACAACGCGTCCTGATACACTATTCGGTGCAAGCTACTGTGTACTTGCTCCGGAACATGCACTTGTTGCTGATATTACAACTGCTGAACAAAAAGAAGCTGTAGAAGCTTACATTAATTCAGTAAAAATGAAGAGTGATTTAGAGCGTACAGAACTTGCGAAAGAGAAAACTGGTGTATTCACTGGTGCTTACGCAGTTAACCCAGTAAATGGTGAGAAATTACCAATCTGGATCGCTGATTACGTTCTTGCAACTTACGGAACAGGTGCTGTAATGGCAGTTCCAGCTCATGATGAGCGTGACTATGAATTCGCATCAACGTTCAATCTTCCAATGAAGGAAGTTGTAAAAGGCGGAGACATTACGAAAGAAGCATACACAGGTGATGGTGCACACGTAAACTCAGCATTCCTTGATGGTTTAAATAAAGAAGAAGCAATCGCAAAAATGATTGAATGGCTTGAAGTAACGAGCGCAGGAAATCAAAAAGTAACATACCGTCTACGTGACTGGTTATTCAGCCGTCAACGTTACTGGGGTGAGCCAATTCCAGTTATTCACTGGGAAGATGGCACAATGACAGCTGTAAAAGAAGAAGAATTACCATTAGTTCTTCCGAAAACAGACAACATCCGACCTTCAGGTACAGGTGAATCACCACTTGCTAACATTGACGAGTGGGTAAATGTTGTTGATCCTGAAACTGGTAAAAAAGGTCGTCGTGAAACGAACACAATGCCACAATGGGCTGGTAGCTGCTGGTACTACCTACGTTACATCGATCCAAACAATAGCGAAGCACTTGTAGATCCTGAAAAAGTAAAACAATGGCTTCCAGTTGATATTTATATCGGCGGAGCAGAGCACGCTGTACTTCACTTACTATATGCTCGTTTCTGGCATAAAGTATTATACGATATCGGTGTAGTTCCAACGAAAGAGCCGTTCCAACAATTATTCAACCAAGGTATGATTCTAGGTGAAAACAACGAGAAAATGAGTAAATCAAAAGGTAACGTTGTAAACCCTGATGATATCGTAGCAAGCCACGGTGCAGATACACTTCGTCTATACGAAATGTTCATGGGACCATTAGATGCTTCAATCGCTTGGTCTGAAAATGGTCTTGACGGAGCTCGTCGTTTCCTAGACCGCGTATGGCGTCTATTCGTTCAAGATAACGGTGAATTAAGTGAGAAAATTACTGATGCACCAAATAAAGAGCTTGAAAAAGCTTACCACCAAACAGTGAAGAAAGTAACAGAAGACTATGCAGAGCTTCGCTTCAACACAGCGATTTCTCAAATGATGGTATTCATCAATGATGCATACAAAGCTGAAACACTTCCGAAAGAATATGTAGAAGGTTTCGTAAAAATGATTGCACCAGTTGCACCTCACATCGGGGAAGAGCTATGGAGCAAACTTGGATACAATGAAACAATCACATATGCAAGCTGGCCAACATTTGATGAGTCTAAACTTGTAGAAGATGAAGTTGAAATCGTTGTTCAAGTTATGGGTAAAGTTCGCGCAAAACTAACAATGAGTAAAGACGCATCAAAAGAAGAAATGGAACAACTTGCACTTGAAGCAATTAAGGACCAAATTGAAGGGAAAACAGTTCGTAAAGTAATTGTAGTTCCTGGAAAACTTGTTAACGTTGTTGCAAACTAATGTATGAAAGAAAAGCTCAGAGCGCTTATGCTCTGAGCTTTTTTGTGTAGAAAATAATTTCAGGATCCCCTTCATCTAAGTTTTCAACTATTCCACTACGTATAAAACCGTTCGCATTAAAAACTTTTTGCATACTTTCATTTGATTCGTTCGTTGAAGAAAATATTTTTTGAGTAGGAGAATGACTTAACATATATGAGAGTAACGAGCTTGCATAGCCTCGCCTTCTTTTTGTTGGCGAAACGATGATTAATGAGAGGAAAGTACAATCAAAGAAATTTGTATCGTATGTTAGAAAACCGGAAATAGAATTATCTTCTTTTACGATGACGCATCGTCCCTCATCAATAGAGTGCTTAATATAATTTCGTCTACTATCATTTCCGATTACATCAATATCTATATGTACGATTGAATCTAAATCATCGATAGAAGCTTTTGTTACGTTCTTCAATGGAAATACCCCCTAGAAAAAATATTCAGTTAATTAATTTTACCATGAATGAAGAAAAAGGAGCGGAATTCCCATACAGACAAACACCTATTTTTCTATAGGAAATATGATAAAAAAGGTAGGCTAAATTGAGTAGAAGAGGTGAAAGGAATGAAAGGGATGGACAATAATGCACCACATGGTTTTTTCGGAGGTGGTTCGGATAGTTATGAACAAATGATGTTAATGGGAGGAGCTGGCCAACAAGGATACGGTGGTATTCCGAGCTGGATGGGCGGAGGAGCAGGAGGTTTTCCGACATCGGTAGCTGGTATGCAAACTGGAATGCCTACATTAATGGGGGGCTTTTCGACATCAGGGGCTGGAATGCCTACAGTAACAGGAGGCTTTCCAACATCAGTAGCTGGCGTACAGACAGGAATTCCAGTAGGGGTACCAACTACATTCCCATCTTTCGTTGGAGGGGTACAAACAGGATTTCCGGTACCGGGAGTAGGTGTTGTGGCAGGCGGAGTAGGTGGTTATCCGCAAGCTGTTCATGGTCATCATG
>NZ_JAKUFF010000135.1:0-5244 GCF_022663305.1 Bacillus cereus group sp. BfR-BA-01408
TAAAAGATAATGTTAAGATTTTGTATGGAGGTCTTGGAATGTTAGCAAATCAAGCTAGGGTTAGATTTGAGCGTTTTTTGCTCTTTTTTATTATTTTACAGCCTGTTTTAGATTTATTAACGTCTCTTAGCATCACTTTATTAAAGTCAAGTGCTACCGTTGGAATTTTAGTAAGATTCCTTATTATGGCTGTGGGTAGTATTTACATTTTAATTCAGGCAAAAGAGAAGGGAAATAGAAAGTTTTTAATTTATCTTATATTACTAGCCGGAGTTTTAGGGGTAGGATTTATTAATAACAAACTAGTTAAGAATCCTATTGTACTTGGTGAAGAAGTTAAATTCGTTGCGAAAGCGTTATATATATATATCATGCTGGGATCATACATTTTAGCTTTAAAATCATTGAAAAAGAAAGTTAATATTAGTGATAAGGTTCGAAATAGTATTGTATATTCTACATTAATCATTAACGCAATTATGGTTATTTCTATTTCAACATCTACTGACTTTGGTAGTTATGAATGGATGAAGGTGGGTTCTCGAGGTTGGTTCTATGCAGGGAATGAACTAGGTTCAATCTTAGCCATTATTTTCCCTATTGTGGTACTATATTCTATTCAAAAAACAAAGAGCTGGAAACACGTTTTATATTGGATTCCATCGCTTTTAATGATTTACTCATTAATTCAGGTCGGTACGAAAGTAGGAATGGGCTCAATTGGTGCTACGTTAGCGGCAGCAATCGGGATCATTGTACTACAATTATTATTTGATAGAAAAAATCCGAACAAAAAATCCCTTGCGCTTAATGCAGTAATTGCTATTGTCCTATTAGCTGGTGTAGTTGGAACGTTTAAACAAACGCCATTAGCACAAAATATGGGCATTCACAATAACTATTTATCAGAGCAAAATGTGGCACAGCAAGGTCAAAAAGAAAAAGAAATTAAAGAGAAGCTGAAAAAAGAGCAAGAACTTAAAGCAAAAGAAGAAAATCATCATAAAGTTGAAAAGCCAGAAGAAAAGGCAAAGATAG
Organism: Bacillus cereus group sp. BfR-BA-01408; assembly: GCF_022663305.1. Taxonomy (NCBI): domain Bacteria; kingdom Bacillati; phylum Bacillota; class Bacilli; order Caryophanales; family Bacillaceae; genus Bacillus; species Bacillus cereus group sp. BfR-BA-01408. The sequence goes on from NZ_JAKUFF010000135.1 coordinate 1,039, forward strand.
AAGAGGAAGTTAAGAAAGAGCTTGAGAAAGAGCAAAAGAAAGAAAATCAAGAAAATCTTATTTTCAGCGGACGTCAAGTATATGAAGAAAGACATAAGCAGTTCTTTAAAGAAGCGCCAACGTCACAAAAGTTATTAGGAATGGGTTATGCAGGTAATTTTAAATATAATGAACAAAAGCAGCCAGATCCAAAGCTAATTGAAATGGACTTCCACGATTGGTTTTATGACTTTGGGATTATTGGTTTTGCATTACTAATGATTCCATTTATTTATTACGGCTTAAGAATCCTACTAGTATTTATTACAAGGTTTAAAGAGATATTTAATATAAAATATGGAATGATTGCAGCAAGCTTATTGTTAGCATTAGGTATTGCTTATATTGCAGGACATATTTTAACAGCACCAGGAGTTGGGATTTATTTTGTAGTGGTGTTAGCTTATCTAATTGTAGACTTAGAAATTGAATGATCAAAATAAAAGCTAACTTTTGTTAGCTTTTATTTTTTAGTACAGTAAAATAAAGATAGATGGAAATGTAGCGAGGATTTAAAGGAGGAAAAAATATGAGGATATTGCATATGAATGCAGGAGCAGAAGATGGGGGAGGGAAAACACATATTATTTCACTTCTCGATCAGTTTCCAACTGGTGAAGTAGAATTAGCGGTATTTGAAGATGGAATTGTTGCGAAAGAAGCAAGAGAGTTAGGGATAAAAGTCCATGTGTTTTCACAAAAATCCCGCTATGATTTATCTATTTTAAAGAATATAAGCGAATTCATTAATAATGAAAAATTTGATATAGTTCATACGCATGGTCCTAGGGCTAATTTCTATGTTTCTTTAATGAAAAAGAGAATAACGGCAAAATGGGTAACGACTATTCATAGTGATCCATTTGAAGACTTTACTAAACAAGGCTTAAAAGGTTGGATTTTTACGAAATTAAATTTGAAAGCCTTAAAAAATGTAGATTTATTTTTTGTTGTAACAAATAGATTAAAGAAAAGTTTAGCTGCTTTAGGTATTTCTAATGAAAAGATGCATGTTATTTATAATGGAATTGAATACGATAAGGAAAAAGCAGAAGGTTATAATAAAAAAGAAATGTTCAATATTGATGAAGATGTATTTACGGCAATCCAAGTAGCACGATTGCATCCTGTGAAAGGACATGAAGTTCTATTTGATGCGTTACAACGAACAAAATTAGAGAAAATTAAAGTATTGTTAGTTGGCGATGGCCCGTTAGAAGAAAATCTAAAGTCATTGGCTACTGAAAAAGGGATTAATAATAAAGTTGAGTTTTTAGGGCATCGTCAAGATGTAAAACAATTATTTGCGTCGTCACATGTGAATTTATTAACCTCCCATAGTGAAGGGTTCCCACTAGTTTTATTAGAAGCGGCAAATCAACGCGTACCATCAATTGTGACTAGGGCTGGAGAAATTGAACCATTAATTGTAGATGAAACGTACGGATGGATTGTGCCAACAGATGATGGAAGGGCATTAGCATTAGCTTTAGAAGAAGCGTATGATAAGTGGAAAACTGGAGAATTAGTAGCAATGGGGAAACATATTTATGAGCATGCTATTATGAACTTCTCACTTCAAAAACTATATGAAGATACAAAGGAAACATATAAGCAATTAATAGCGAAAAACTTGTAATGATAGAGAGGATAGTTAACTATGGCAGTACAAACAGTTGATATTCTAGGCGTTCCTTTTTCTACAATGACAATGGATGAAACGGTCCAATATTTAAAAGAACAACTAGAAGTGGAGCGAACACATACTTTTCAGGTAGTAACAGCAAATCCTGAAATTGTTATGTGTGCAAAAAAGGATGAAGCATTCCATCAAACATTATTAAATGCAGATTTAATTACACCTGATGGTATTGGAGTCGTAAAAGCAAGTGGTATGTTAGGTACACCTGTAAAGGAACGTGTAGCAGGTTTTGATTTAATGTGTAATTTACTTGCGGCGTTATCAGAAGACAATAAACCAGTATCAGTTTTCTTATTAGGTGCAAAACCGCATGTTGTACAAGCTGCAGCAGATCATTTAACGAAGACGTATTCAGCTGTATCTATTGTGGGTATACAAGATGGGTATTTTAAACAAGAAGAAGAAGAAAATATTGTTTCTCGTATTCAAAAGGCAAAACCAGACTTATTGCTTGTTGCACTTGGTTTCCCGAGACAAGAGAACTTTATCCAAACGAATAAGCATCGTTTAGAAACGAAAATGGCCGTTGGAGTAGGCGGAAGTTTAGATGTATGGGCTGGAGAGGTAAAACGTGCACCAAAATGGATTCAAGCGATCCATTTAGAGTGGTTTTATAGATTGTGTAGCAATCCAACGCGTTGGCGTCGTCAGTTAGTATTAGCGGAATTTTTAAAAGAAGTCATGCGTTCAAAAAAGTAGCGTTCTATCGCTACTTTTTTATTTGTCCATTTTTAATAAAGTGCGTTTTTATTCATCTACTACCGATTGCGGACACTCACTAATCGGGTGTTTAATGGCCATGGTTTTTTTATCTATCTCTCTTTGCTTCAGCTGAATTTTGAGGTGAGGGGTCTTACTGCCCTCAAATAGTCGGATAAGTATTTTACTTTTTGGGAATGATGAAGGAGAATTTTTTACACGAAAGTATTTTACTTATACAATTCACACATGTAAAATGATGTGTAAAGACAGCTGTGTAAGGAGGACTTCTTGTGGGCAAGGTGAAAGAAATTTCGAAGCGAAAGCTACTTAGTATAGCGGGGCTTGGATGGTTATTTGATGCAATGGATGTTGGAATGCTTTCATTTGTAATGGTAGCGCTGCAAAAAGATTGGGGATTAAGTACCCAAGAAATGGGCTGGATAGGCAGCATTAATTCAATTGGTATGGCGGTCGGGGCGCTCGTTTTTGGAATACTATCAGATAAAATAGGGCGAAAATCAGTCTTTATTATTACATTATTATTATTTTCTATCGGTAGTGGTTTAACGGCTTTAACGACGACACTTGCTATGTTCCTTGTTTTACGATTTTTAATTGGTATGGGGCTTGGTGGAGAACTTCCAGTTGCTTCTACATTAGTATCGGAGAGTGTTGAAGCACATGAACGTGGCAAAATAGTTGTGCTATTAGAAAGTTTTTGGGCAGGTGGATGGCTAATCGCAGCTCTTATCTCGTATTTTGTTATACCGAAATATGGTTGGGAAGTTGCGATGATATTGAGTGCGGTTCCGGCGCTATATGCTTTATATTTAAGATGGAATTTACCGGATTCTCCAAGATTCCAAAAGGTTGAAAAAAGGCCATCCGTTATCGAAAATATAAAGTCAGTTTGGTCTGGGGAATATCGTAAGGCAACAATTATGTTATGGATTTTATGGTTTTCTGTTGTTTTCTCCTATTATGGCATGTTCCTTTGGTTACCTAGTGTAATGGTATTAAAAGGATTTAGTTTAATAAAAAGTTTCCAATACGTACTTATTATGACGTTAGCTCAATTGCCAGGTTATTTCACAGCTGCTTGGTTTATTGAACGTCTTGGTCGTAAGTTTGTTTTAGTTACGTATTTAATTGGTACAGCTTGCAGTGCTTACTTATTTGGAGTAGCAGAGTCATTAACGGTATTAATCGTAGCAGGCATGTTACTATCATTCTTTAATTTAGGCGCTTGGGGTGCATTATATGCTTATACACCTGAACAATACCCAACAGTTATTCGTGGTACAGGTGCAGGGATGGCGGCAGCATTCGGTCGTATTGGTGGTATTCTTGGACCGCTATTAGTAGGATATTTAGTTGCTTCACAGGCTTCACTATCACTAATATTTACGATTTTCTGTGGATCAATTTTAATAGGCGTATTTGCTGTAATTATACTTGGGCAAGAAACGAAACAACGAGAATTAGTATAAGGTAAAACTTTAATCGGTAAGTGATCTCAATTATTGGTCCGTACCAATTATGTTTTAGAGTAGTAAAACTAAGAGCTCATGTTTTCTCATTCAGTGGGTTTTACTGCCTACAAATAACGGAATAAAAGGGCAGGGGGAACCATGATGGTTCCCTTTTTTCTGTTTTTTTAGATAAATAATGGTATAGTAAGAAAAAGGGAATGTTCCTTATAAAAGCGAATGTATACAACAGGACATACGGACAAAAGAATTAGGTGGTTGAAGAAATGAAAA
>NZ_JAKUFF010000136.1:0-5056 GCF_022663305.1 Bacillus cereus group sp. BfR-BA-01408
TTTATCGTCCCTACGTATTTGCGTAGGGACGTTTTTTATTTAGGTCCTAACTTTGGTGTATCTTCATAACTAGGGTGGTACCGCGATATTTTTGTCGTCCCTACGTATTTACGTAGGGGCGTTTTTTATTAGTAGAGAGGAAGTGAACGTATTAGAAAAGAGTGTGGATAGAACAATATAAATACCGAATTGTAAAACAGAAAAAGATAAAGAGAGGAGATTAACAAATGAATTCACAGCAATGGACATCGAAATTAGGTTTCGTATTAGCTGCAGCAGGTTCAGCAATTGGTCTAGGGGCAATTTGGAAGTTCCCGTATATGGCCGGAATTGGAGGGGGCGGCGCGTTCTTCCTTATTTTCATCGGTTTCACATTATTAATTGGTTTACCGCTATTATTAGCTGAATTTGTTATCGGAAGAAGTACACAAAAAGAGGCCGTTGATGCGTATAGAGAAATCGCACCAAAAACACTATGGCCATGGTTAGGGAAATTAGGGATTGTAACATGTTTCATATTACTTTCTTTCTACAGTGTTGTAGGAGGCTGGATTTTATTATACTTATGGAATGCAATTACAGGTAGACTATGGGAAGGAAATGGGGCATACGAAGCTACGTTTGGTGAAATCATTTCTAATCCGTATTTAGCAGTTGGCTCGCAGCTATTATTCATCCTTATTACTATTTTCATCGTAAGTAAAGGTGTACAAAATGGTGTTGAAAAAGTAAATAAATATTTCATGCCAGCACTATTCGTTTTATTCTTTGTATTAATCGTTCGTGCACTTACGTTAGATGGTGCGGGAGAAGGAGTTCGTTTCTTCTTACAACCTGATTTCGCAAACGTAACATCAGAAGTCATTTTATATGCAATGGGGCAATCGTTCTTCTCGCTATCTGTCGGTGTAGCTGTTATGGTAACGTATAGCTCATACTTGCCGAAAGAAGAAAGCTTACCGCGTTCAGCATTTTCTATTGTAGCTTTAACACTTGTGATTACATTACTTGCAGGACTTGCAATTTTCCCAGTAGTGTTCGCATTTGGAATGGAACCATCTCAAGGACCGGGGTTATTATTTATCGTACTGCCAGCTATTTTCAGTAAAATGGCATTTGGAAAATTATTCTTCATTGTTTTCTTATTACTATTCTTCTTTGCTACTATTACATCAGCGATTTCGATGTTAGAAATTAGCGTGGCATCTTTAACTGCAAAAGGTAAAGGGAAACGTGAAAAAATGGCTTTAATCGTAGGTTTATTAATCTTCGTTGTAGGAGTACCGTCAGCATTGTCATTTGGTATATTAAGCGATCTGAAGATTTTCGGAAAGACAGTCTTTGATTTAGCGGATTATGCAGTTAGTAACGTACTCATGCCACTGGGTGTTTTATTAGTTTCTATCTTTGTTCCTTTAAAAATGAAGAAAGATGTATTAATGAGAGAGCTTGGTGTAAGTAAAAATAAAGGCTATAAATTGTTTGTATTATGGTTATTCTTACTTCGCTTCATCGCACCAATTGCGATTATTATCGTATTCTTAAATGTACTTGGCATTATTTAAAAACGGTAGCGTATCGCTCTGGATACGCTACCGTTTTATTTTGCTCTTTTTTGCAATTCATTTACTGTTACGAACTGATAGCCCTTTTTAGTTAAAGAGTCTAAAATACCTTCTATGGTCTGTAAATTTTCATTAGACTCATCATACATAGAGTGCAGTAAAATGATAGAACCTGGTTTTACATTTTTATTAACATATTCAATTTTATCAGTTGCAGATTTATAAAAAGTATCAGGTTCAAGGTCCCAGGTGATTGTTTCGATATTGTTTTTCTTTAAATAATAGGGCAGGCCAATTAGTTTTTTCCCGTTAGGTGGTCTAAAATCAATTGCGCCTGTAAATCCTGTTTGGCGGATTAATGAATTTGTTTTTTCGATTTCTTCTTTAATAAAAGAAGGTGTTTTAAAAACCATTCTGTTATGAGAATATGTATGGTTTCCAATTTGGTGTCCAGATTGTACGATAGCTTCTCCTAACGATAGGTTTTTCTCTAATTCATTTCCGATTAAAAAGAAAGTAGCTTTTGCATTGTATGTATCTAGTAGCGGTAATATTTGTTTTACATTGTTAGTAGGGCCATCACCAAAAGTTAAAGCAATCACTTTTTCATTTGTTTCTACTCGATTTGTTAAATCTCCAAACAATTGAAAGCTTCTTGCATTCATCAATTTGTATGTTCCAAATAATGCTACAGTAATACTGAATAATGTAACGATTGTAATGATTATTTTCTTTTTCATAAAGCAACCTCACTATACTTTTCGATTGGACTAAAAAGTATTATATCAAACTAAGTAGTTTCATGCTTTAAAAAGGATGTGGATGCAAGAGGAAGGAATTTATCATATAATGTAATGAAAAAGGTATATTAGGAGGTGTTTACATGGCGATTACAATTCAATTGCCGGACACTGCAGCGTCTCATGCAAAGCCAAGTATGGAAATGGCGATACTTTGCGTGAGGTAGACAAGTAATATACAATCGCCTAAATGAGCTCGTATCATTTTTTATATTTGGCTTTGCACCTTATTGAAATGAACCATAAAAAATAAGGGGCGAGCAGAAATGAAATACGTTAAAGCAGCGACGGTTTTACCAGAAAGTTTAATTGTTGAAATTCAAAAGTATATACAAGGTGAAACAATTTACATTCCAAAACAAGAAACAAAACGTTATAAATGGGGCACACGATCTGGAGGAAGAAAACAATTAGATGAAAGAAATAAAGCGATTAAAGAAGCGTTTAAAAGCGGAATTGCTATTCATCAACTTGCAGAAGAGTATTTTCTTTCCGGAGAAACGATTAAAAAAATTGTGTATTCTAAATAAGAGAAAAAGAGTCTGATGCAAATGTTATTTTGCATCAGACTCTTTTTGTTTTATATGTATTGGATATATGGACTGTGACAGGGCATACTAATAGAAAAAATGTGCCGTTTTTTTATTAAAAGTTATACCGAGCACTTGAAAAGTAGAAAGGTGAGCTTCTATGAATCATATTGGACAAATAACGATAGAGCTTTTAGTTGGCTTTTTTGTGCTGTTAATTGCTACGAAAATATTAGGGAAAACACAAATATCACAGCTAACACCCTTTGATTTTATTTCTGCTATCGTCCTTGGTGAGCTTGTTGGAAATTCAATATATGACCCTAAAATTAAAGTGTGGTCTATTTTATACTCAGTATTTGTATGGGTAATTTTAATTTATTCAATAGAAGTGATAACGCAAAAAATAAGAGGAACAAGAAGGTTTTTTGAAGGGTATCCTTCCATTATTATTCGTAACGGAAAGATTGACCGAGAACAATTAAGTTCAAATCATTTGGATATTAATCAATTACAACAAATGCTTAGACAACAAAAAGATATTTTTTCGATTCGAGAAGTTGAATATATGATATTGGAACCTAACGGAAACATAAGTGTTCTGAAAAAGAGCGAATATGAATCTCCTACTATAAATGATTTAAGTTTAAAACATAAGCCTGTATACTTACCAATTTCATTAATTAGTGACGGAAAAGTAGTGAAAGATAATTTGAGAGAAGCTGGTTTTGATGAAGGATGGCTGTATAAGCAAATAAAACAAAAGGGGATTACTAAGTTTGAAGACGTATTATATGCGGAATGGAAAACAGATGATGGCTTCTTTTGTCAGGAAATGCAGCGGTAGAGTACAAGCTATGTATGTAATGTTTGTTTCCAAGTTATCTTTTACATATCAAAAAACGTAATCATTGTATACAATAAAACTAGATCAACAATTTGTATGGAGTGATAAAGATGGAAGCATTTATTAGAAGTGATCAATACAATTTTATAAAATCACAAGCTTATAATTTAGCAAACGGGCATGCAACTGCAAATGATAGAGGTGTTATTCAAGCGTTAAAATCACTTGCGATTGAAAAGATAATACATGTATTTGAGAATTTAACAGATGAACAGAAAGAGTTAATCGATACGGTATTAACAGTTCAAAATAGAGAAGATGCAGAAGCATTCTTAATGAAAATAAATCCGTATGTCATTCCTTTTCAGGAAGTGACAGCACAAACATTAAAAAAATTATTTCCTAAAGCGAAAAAATTAAAACTTCCTGATATGGAAGAAATAGATATGAAAGAAATATCTTATTTAAGTTGGGTTGATAAGGGGTCAAGCAGGAAATTTATTATAGCGAAAAATGATAAAAATAAGTTTGTTGGTCTGCAAGGAACGTTCCAAAGTTTAAATAAAAAAAGCATTTGTTCATTATGTCATGGACATGAAGAAGTTGGGATGTTTTTAGTTGAAATTAAAGGTGATATACCAGGAACTTTCGTTAAAAAGGGAAACTATATTTGCAAAGATGGTGTAGCTTGTAATCAGAATATGAAATCACTTGATAAATTACATGATTTTATTGAGCGATTAAAGAAATAAAATGGAAGACCTCTAGTGCTTAAACTGGAGGTCTTTATTTTGGAAGAAGTAATAACAGGTTTCTTTTGTAGCTGTAGATTTATAAAAAAAGTCAGGTCATTTATAATGAAATTTGATGAAAATATCTAATTGGACACGGTTGTTTATATGCAAGGAGGTAAACATGAATTATATTTCACCGAAAGAAGAGGTATTAAAAGTGAAACGGTGGCCTAAAAATACGATAGCAGCAGGTCGTGGTCATACCGTTGCTCTTAAATCGGATGGCACAGTTGTGGCAGTGGGGCGAAATAAAGAAGGAGAATGCAATGTAAGCAGTTGGTGTGATATTGAAGCCGTCGCAGCGGGCAATGTTCATATGGCGACGAACACAGGTAATGCTCATACAATCGCTCTTAAAAGTAATAATACTGTGGAAGCGGTGGGATGGAATAAGCATGGTCAATGTGATGTGAACGACTGGCATAATATTGTAGCGGTAGCGGCTGGGTGGCGTCGTACCATTGGCCTTAAACTGGATGGAACGGTAATGGCAGTAGGGCGAAATAAAGAAGGAGAATGT
>NZ_JAKUFF010000137.1:0-5022 GCF_022663305.1 Bacillus cereus group sp. BfR-BA-01408
TGATTACGGAGTAAGACAAGGATTCTTTGATATTGATCCACGTCCACTTTTAGGTGATGACATACATGTAATTGAAGAAAAATTGAGAGAAATTGTAGGGGGAAACTAAAATGACAAATATTCAAAAACGTTTTTATAAAGGCCGTGTAGCATTAAATGTATTAGCGAACAATATCGAAAATGCGAAAGATATTTTTGAAGCAGCAGAAGGTTATGTAGTAGTGGGAGTGTTATCAAAAGACTATCCAACAGTAGAAGAAGCAGTTACAGCGATGAAAGCATACGGAAAAGAAATTGATGACGCTGTATCAATTGGACTAGGCGCAGGAGATAATCGCCAAGCGGCAGTTGTAGCTGAAATTGCGAAACATTATCCAGGTAGCCATATTAACCAAGTATTCCCTTCAGTTGGAGCGACACGCGCAAATCTTGGTGGAAAAGATAGCTGGATTAATAGTTTAGTATCGCCGACAGGAAAAGTAGGGTACGTAAATATTTCTACTGGTCCAATTAGTGCAGCTGGAGAAGAAAAAGCAATCGTTCCAATTAAAACAGCAATCGCACTTGTACGTGATATGGGCGGAAATTCATTGAAATACTTCCCAATGAAAGGTTTAGCTCATGAAGAAGAATATCGCGCAGTTGCGAAGGCTTGTGCGGAAGAAGGATTTGCATTAGAGCCAACAGGCGGAATTGATAAAGAAAACTTTGAAACAATTGTACGTATTGCGCTTGAAGCAAATGTAGAGCAAGTGATCCCGCACGTATACTCTTCTATTATTGATAAGGAAACTGGTAATACGAAAGTAGAAGATGTTCGTGAATTATTAGCAGTCGTGAAGAAGTTAGTTGATCAATATGCGTAAGAAAATTGCAGCATTTGGTGAAGTAATGATGCGCCTGCAAGTACCAGAATATGAGTTGTTGTCGCAAGCTAATACATTAAAATACTCATTTTCTGGTACAGGTGTGAACGTTGCAGCAGCACTTTCTCATCTCGGTCACGAAGGCTTTCTTATTTCAACTTTACCGGAAAATTCGGTTGGAGATGCTGCGATATCACACATTCAGAAATTAGGTATTCGTCCTTCATTTATTTCAAGAGGCGGTAAATATGTCAGCATGTACTTTTTAGAAAATGGATTTGGGGCACGTGCAAGCCGCGTTACATATTCAAATCGATTAGAAAGTAGCTTCAATACGGCATGTGAAGACATGTATCAATTTGAAGAAATCGCAAAGGAAATTGATATCGTTCATTTTTGCGGGATTACACTTGCGATGAATGATACGGTGCGTCATCATATGAAATCTTTAGCGAAAGCAGTGAAAGAAAACGGAGGAACTGTCGTCTTTGATTGCAATTATCGTCCGTCACTTTGGGGAGAAGATGGATATGAGCAGGCGAGATCGCATTATGAAGAAATGTTAGGGCTAGCTGATATTGTAATGATGAATGAAAAAGATGCAATGTTCGTTCTTGGAATGAAAACAGAGGAGACGGAGCGAGAGGCGCAACTTATTGATCTCATTCCGAAAGTAGCTGAAACGTATCATATCGCTACAATTGCTGGTACACATCGCTCTATTAATAGCGATAATACACACTCGCTTCGCGGATTTATATGTAAAGATGGTGCGTTCACTTTTGCAAAAACACTTACGTTTTCTGTATATGATAGAATAGGTGCTGGAGATGCTTATACGAGCGGGATTATTCATGGCGAGATAGAAGAGTTTGCACCAGAGAAAGCTGTTTCATTTGCGTCAGCAGCTGGAATGCTTGCACATACAATCGTCGGTGATACGCCAATGTCATCAGAGAAGGATATACTTCGGGCAATGACGGCATCAGTAGGTGATGTAGAAAGGTAGTGGGGGTAACGGTGAACGTAACGAGGAAAAAAGGACCATTATATTTACAAATAAAAAACATTATTCGTGATCGAATATTGCATGGTGTATATGCGATTCATACGAATATTCCTTCCGAACCGCAGTTAGAAGAAGAGTTCAAAGTGAGTAAAATTACAGTGCGAAATGCAATTAAAGAACTCGCTCAAGAAGGATATTTGGAAAAGAAAAGCGGTAAAGGAACGAAAGTTATCCGTAACACTTCTGCGACAAAGTTGTCAAAGGGTAAAAAATTTACAGAAGTGTTAGTGGAAGAAGGATATAAAGTACAAAAGAAATTGCTTAAAGCAGAAATCGTTCATAATGAAGAAGGAACGGTGCCATTTCGATTATTCGGTAAGGAAAGTTTTCGCATTGAACGTTTATATACGTTAAATGATGCACCGTACATTCATTATACGCACTATTTCTCAGCACACATGGCAAGTACAGATTTATCGGACTTTGATTTGCAATCGCTTTACGATTTAGTAGAAGACCGAGGTATACATTTAGAAAACTTCAGAGATGAATTCGCTGTTGGACTTGCGCCTAGCTTCGTTGCAGAAGCGTTAGGTGAAAAAGAGGGGACAGCACTATTAAAACGCATGCGTTATTCTTACGATGAAGTTGGAGAAGTAATTGAATATAGCGAAGGCTACTACAATACGGAAATGCAGCATTATGTAGTGAATTATGACGTATAAAAAAGAGGGGATTTTCCCTCTTTTTTTATCCCGCGTTAACGGACAGTAAAACTCTCACCTCAAAATTCAGTTGGAGCCAAGAAGTTAGGTGGGAGTCGGGCTGTCCATAAACGTCCGATTGGTTCAACTAATAATCAGTGGGGGATGAACAAAATCCCCACTGATTAAAGTTTCACTTTATAAAGTAAGGAGAATGGGAGATGGATATATACTTATTAATCGTCACGTTACTTGCAATTGCGATTGTTATTTTAGGGGTATCATGGTGGAAATGGCATGCATTTATTAGTTTAACAGTTGCGAGTTTATTTTTAGCTATCATGTCTGGATTGAATTTGACGAAAATAGTGACTGCCTATGAAACTGGTGTCGGTAGTGTACTAGGGCATTTAGTTGGTATTTTAGCTCTCGGAACAATTTTAGGAAAAATGATGTCCGATTCAGGGGCCGGCATGCAAGTGGCAGATTTCTTTATTCGATTTTTCGGTGTGAAGAAACTACCGTGGGCTATGTTATTTGCAGGATTTGTTATAGGGATTCCGGTATTTTTTGAAGTGGGGATCGTCATTTTATTACCACTCGTTATTTCCATACGAAAAACGACGAAGCAAAATATATTATTAATTGCGTTACCTGTTATTGCGGGATTATCTATCGTACATGGGCTCGTGCCACCACATCCAGGAGCGATGACAGCAATCGGTATTTATAACGCGAACTTAGGAAAGGTACTATTATATTCATTACTTATCGCGCTACCAACAGCCATTATCGCGGGACCGATATTTGCAAAGTGGGTACATAAAAAGGTTATACCTGAAAATGAACCAGAGCTTATTCGAGTTACGACTGTCTCAACTGATTTACCGAGTCGTAAAGTTTCATTCTTTATTATTTTATTACCAGTTGTATTGATGATTTTATCGGTCGTTGCACCTTATATTTCATTATCGAAAAAGATGACTGAATTTTTCGTCTTTGTAGGGAGCCCAGTAATTGCCTTACTTATTTCATGTTTTGCAGCATTTTATTTACTTGGAATCAGACAAGGTATTAATAAAAAGATGATTAAAAAATTAACAGATGAAAGTTTACTACCGGTCGGTTCTATTATTTTAATAATTGGTGCAGGCGGTGGATTTAAACAAATATTAATTGAAAGCGGCGTTGGCACGGCGATTGCGCAAATGGCAGAACATATATCGTTATCACCAATTGTACTTGCTTTCATGGTAGCTGGTTTAATTCGAATCGCGACCGGATCGGCTACAGTAGCATTAACGACAGCGGCAGGGATTGTTTCACCAGTTATTCAGCATATGTCAGGTGTAAATTTAGAATTGCTCGTTATAGCAACCGGAGCAGGTTCATTAATGTTTTCTCACGTAAATGATGCAGGGTTCTGGCTTGTAAAAGAGTATTTAGGTTTGACGGTGAAGGAAACGTTTAAAACGTGGACGGTACTGGAGACATTGTTATCATTTATTGCATTTGGTTTTGCGCTTTTATTGAATATGTTTCTTTAGGAGAGGAGATCAGATTTAAATGAATAAAACCTAGAGGGAATGTAATTTCTCTCTAGGTTTTATTCGTTTTTTGTGCTTTCTATCGCTCTATTACTTAATGGAGCGGACATACTGATCTTCTCCATCGTCTTTGACAAAGACTCCTAGCTCATTCAAATCTTTACGTAAGTGCTTCTTTTTCTTCGAGTTTCCGTCTCGGATAGCATTTCGTCTTTCATACAAAATGGTATTTACATTTTTACTAAATCGCTCATCCTCTAATTTCCATAGACTATAGTCTTGCTTATAAGGATCTTGTTCCACCCATGGAAAGCCGTGCAGCAAGAAAATATCTTTAATTTTATGTGGATTTATATCAGATTTTTCACGTAACCATTCGCGGTCTTCTTGATCAATGATTACCACTTGGCCTGTATCTACAAAAACGGCTTTTACATTTGAACTAGTAATTTGCTTCTTTTGATCGTCCTTATTTACATGAATGCTTTCCGAAGTAATGTTCATTTTTAAAGCTTCACTATAAATAATTAAAGAAAATAAAATTCCTGCAATAGCGCCAATTGACATGAGGATAATAGGAAGCCAGAAGGGGTTAATAAAATTTAAAAGTTCTATCATTTTCGAATCAGAAAAGAGGGGAATCTTTTTTATAATCTCTATTAATTTAGGTGAAAAATATCCGATAACGGCTAAAAGGATTGGACTTACTATAACAAGTAATTTTTCTAAAAAACCTAATCCAATGACAGATGCCTTTTTCATGTGTAGTTCATCCTTTCTTCATATATAATTTTTCAAAATCAGGGCATTTAAATAGTGAGTTTCTTCACCGTTTTTATGAGCTCATCTGAGTAATTTTCTATAGATATAGATGCATTTGCCTTCAGCATTCTTTC
>NZ_JAKUFF010000138.1:0-4960 GCF_022663305.1 Bacillus cereus group sp. BfR-BA-01408
CATCACCAAGGTCAGCACGGTCATCATCACCAACAACAAGTACATCACCACGGTCAACACCACATTCATCCGCAGGCTGTTCTTTATCAAACACATCAAGGCCATCAACACGGTCACCATGGTCATCATCACCATCAAGGTCAGCACGGTCACCATGGCCAGCATCACCATCAAGGTCAGCACGGTCACCATGGCCAGCATCACCATCAAGGTCAGCACGGTCATCATGGCCAACATGGTCATCAAGGTCAACAACATCAACAACATCAACAATATCAACAATATCAACAGTATCAACAGTATCAACAACAACAATCTTCTCCTTGGACAGGTGGAATTGGGGCAGGAGGAGCAGGGGCAGCGGCAGGAGCAGCTAGCATTGGTGGAGCAGCAGGGCATGCTGGACACGTGGGTCATTAATGAATTGCAGAAAAAAAGACATAATAAAAAACTGCTAGGAAATCCTAGCAGTTTTTTTCAGCTTCTTGGCGTTGACGTTCGATTTCAGCACGAAGTTGTGGCTCTGGTGCTTGCCAGCCTTCAGGTTTTAGAATTTTGCCGTCGCCTTCGCGGAATCTTGGTTTCCCATCAGGGAATAGTTTTGCCATGTTTGCATTATTTACAATTTCGAATCCTTTATCAGGACGTACGCCCATTTCGGCAAACGTGCCGAATGCAAAGTAAATAAGGTCAATCAGTGCATCGTATTGATCTTCAACAGTCGTTGCTTCTAGAAATTCTTCTAGCTCTTCTTGCATAAAACTCGCACGGATTTTTGCGCGTTCTTCTGTTAATTTTGTTGGAGTATTTGTCACAGGATGTCCGAATACTTCATGCATTTTCGCAACAAGTTCGTACCCTTTATCTAGACCTTTTTCGTTTGTCATGTTGTTTCATCCTTTCTCGCTTAGTGCCGAATCTCATTGTAACATAAGGTGATTATGAAATGAAAAGAACATCTTATAGAAAATAAGATGCTCGCCTGTTATTCTTCTTTCTTAATTAAAATGGATAAAATAAGATCGATGCCAAATATACCAACGAGTAACATTGGTATAACGACAAGTAAATAACGTGTGAAGGAAACATTTTTTAAATATGTATGAGCAAATAAAAAGACGCCGAGAAATAAAATACCATTTAAAATAGGCTTTACTAATTTTTTAGACATAAGCTCCCCCATAAATATCTTCTCTCTCTATCTAAAATAAAAACTCCTCTTTCCGTTGTATCATGCTGGAGAGAGGAGTTCAATCATTTCTCATTCAATTACACCAGAATTTGTAATATTTACGGTGTATTTTACAGTGACAGGGACATCTTTGTACAGCTGTCTCCATTTTTCTAATTTGAATGGGCGATAATGTTGCTTATATTTAGCTCCTAGCCCGAGAGGATCAACGCCTAAAGATTTAAACTGCTTAATTAATTTAGCAGCTTGTTTATCTAATTGTTTTTGGATGTTTTTTTCAATGTTTTTTGTGTTCTTGTTATTTTCTAAGTTAATTTGCTTCGATAGTTCTTGAATACGTGCATCAAGATGAACGTGAATGAAGAAAGAAGGCTTCCCGTTTTTAATTTTTATATCGTAAGTTGGAACAGAACGAATATTATTAATCATTACGTACGCGGAATCTGTTTTGAATTCATGTGAATCTAATTTATGTTTCTCTAATAGTCCTTTAAAGATGAACATATCTTTTTCTGCGATTTTCCCGATATATTTATCCTTTTTAAAAAGACCAATTCCGTTGATTTTTATTTTATCACCATGCTTCTTTAGAATGGGAATATAGTAGTCTTGCCCTTCTTGATAATAACGGAATGCTCCTACATGCAGATTATCTGTTGGTAAAGGACCGGTCTCCATATTATGTTCTAACAACTTTTTTATATAAATTGCAACGTTGTATGAAGTCGAATATTTGCCTTTTAAAAGTTCAGTACCATTCCCCTCTAATAAACCAACATATAAAGCGTTCCCTATGTTTACATCTCGAAGTAATGTATCGAATGAAGTAGACATTCCTGTTTTGGCAAGTCTTATCGTATATAGAGCGACACGCATTTGCCCACTAGCAAATGGTTGAGAAGACTCTAAAGATGTTTCAGCTTTTACTTGTTTTACGGCATTTGCGGTGCCTTCAAAAACTTGAACTTTATTTCCTTTTTTCTGAATGGGACAAACGAATGTCACTTTTAGTTTTTTATCTTTTGCAACATCAAATACTGTTCCTTGAATAAGTTGTACATCATCGATAATATTTTTTTGTAAACACCCAGTTAGACTGAAGAATGTTATACAAGAAATAAGTATTAATTTGCTTGTGCTTTTGATTTTTTCCATTTTCTTTTCACCCACACAATAATAAATAGAATTGGGATGTATACATAAATGAGCCAAAAACTAACCTTCGATGCATTACTAATAAAGTTATTAATATCGTGTCTGTTTGTTAAAAGTTGCGAAACAATGAGCGTGATAAAGATAAAAGCGATTAAAACACCTCTTTGCTTTACGCGGAATATTTCGTGAGTTGCTCTCATTGACGCCCATAAAGGGAGGATAAAACTTGAAATAATAACGAGTGCATAGCCTGAAATTGCAATATATTCGAGTCTTTCTATAAATGGTAATTGAATGACTTGAGTCATAGAAAGTTGGGACCATATCGTTTTTAACAATTGTTTTTCACTAAAAAATGCAAAAGCTAAAAGGGTGCTAAATAGATATAGAAGATTTGAAAATAGTGCTCCGAGCTGAGCGTATTTATGAGATTGCATAGGCTTTTTTACAAATGGATACACCATGAGGTAAATCTCAAAACCGGTCATACTGTAGATTGACAGTTGAGCGGATTTTAAAATGTCTGAAAAAGAATGGGTGAATATAGGGAGTAAATTATCCCAATGTGAATATTTCAAAACGAATAAGCTTAGAAATAAATATCCTAATGTACCACCAACAGAGATGACGCAAATACCGGTAATTACACGAAATCCAGAAGAGATAATGTAATAGCTAACTAAGCACAAAAAGAGTGTTAACATAAAGGTGGAAGCGGTAGGAAACATCCATACTTGAATAATTTCAACATACGTTCGAATAACCGAAATACTGACGATTAAAAAATAAGCTGCAAAGATGATATTAAAGACATTCCCTATCCACTTTCCAAACGTTTGCCTTTGTAAATCAATTAAATTTCCATTTGTTTCTTTTAATAAAAAATACATCATCCATATAAGAAGATGGATACAGAGCCCTGTGATTACAACGCCCATCCATCCGTCGTAACCAGCGGCCTTTGCGGTGATTCGAGCGAAACCGAGAACGCCAGCACCGAACTGTGCACCGTGAATTAAGAAGAAAACGAAGATAGGAGATATTTGATATTTTTCTTGAACTTTACTCATCGAATGCACCTCATTTCTTAATCATCAAAGTCTGATCTATGTTTTGTTGAAATTCCTTTCGCTGCTTTTTTTACATGTTGTGGTCTTGCTTGTACATCACGTGTATCAATCATTGTTAAAGGGAAACGAATCCAAGAATCTTTAACAGATTGTTGTCTTGTTGGGTAGAACAAAGCGTACGGCTTGCGTAAAGAAGTAAGTCTAAATAGATGGGTAAATAAAAAGATAAATCCAAGAGAAATCCCGAAGAGACCTCCTATTTCTGCAAATATGAGAAACGGGAAACGTAGTAATCGAACCGCATTACCCATTTTATAAATAGGTGTAATAAAGGAAGCGAGTGCTGATAAAGCAACGATAATTAATAAAATGTTACTCGTTAAACCAGCTTGTACAGATGCTTGCCCGATTACGATACCGCCTACAATACCGAGCGTTTGACCAACTTTCATCGGTAACCTCGCGCCAGCTTCTCTCAGTAAGTCGATTGCAAGTTCTAAAAAGAGTGCTTCAATTAAAGGTGGGAATGGTACTTGTGCTCTTGATAAAATTAAAGTTTCAAGTAAATCACTCGGAATGAGTTCATAATGATAATTTAAAATTGCAACGTATAACGGTGTAGCGCATATTGAGAATAGAACGGCGATAAGGCGTAAAATTCTTGAGAATGTAGCGTATAACCAAGAGACGTTGTAGTCTTCTGGTGAAATGAAAAAATCGAAATAGGATACAGGTGTTAGTAAAACACTTGGAGAACCATCAACAAAAATAGCGATTTTCCCATCGATTAGTGCTTTTGTAACTCTATCAGTGCGTTCTGTATTGATATAGAGAGGAAAGATTGATTTTTCACCCATTAATTCTTGTAAATAAGCACTATCATTAATTTGATCATATTCAAGAGCGCGTAATGACTCTTCTAGAAAATCAACATTATCTTTTTCAGCAAGGTTGTCTAAATACATCATGACAACTTTTGTTTTGGAAAACTCACCAACAATCATCTCTTTTGTTTGTAAATCTAAAACAGGAAGACGTTTTCGAACTAAATTAATATTTGTATCAATATCCTCTACAAAACCTTCTTGCGGACCAATAACAGTCGATTCGTTTAAAGGAGGAGTTGGTGCACGATAATTATCAATTGCAATATTTGCGAGCATACATTTTTGATCTTGTTGATTTACTTGAACGATCGCATGCCCCTTTAACACCATGTCCTCAATTTTTTGTAAATCGTTCGTAATTGTAATGCCGCTCATCGGAATATGCTCTTTCAGCTCTTCTAGTGAAGCATTAGGTCGTTCTAAAAGAGTAGGCATTAAATACTTTTGCAATTTCTCACCATCAAGAGAAGGACGATAGTAAGAAATCCAATAAGGCATCGTTTCATCGTCAGATGTGTGATAATTAACGAAATCACTAGATTTTTTGAGTTTCTCTATTAAATCTTGTAGAGAATGAATACGGTCTTTTTCTGGTTTCGTAAAATCATAAATACTATTACCTTTAGAGTTTTGCTGTTTACCTTGATCAGAGTTGT